>JBPCTP010000413.1:0-4245 GCA_051011615.1 Microthrixaceae bacterium
CTCCGAGGTGAGTCGGCGCGCCGTCACCTCGGGTGTGTCGGCATCGCCGAGTACCTTGGCGATGCGGTCCTCGTCCAGTTCGTTGGTCAACCCGTCGCTGCACAGCAGGAGGCGGTCGCCGGCGCCGGGCGACAGCAGCCACGCGTCCACGGCTACGACCGGCTCGACTCCCAGGGCGCGTGTCAGGACGTTGCGCTGTGGATGACCAAGGGCCTCCTCTTCAGTTATCTGGCCGTCCTTGACCAGCGACTCGACAAGCGAGTGGTCCTCACTCAGTTGCACCAGTTCTCCACCAGTGCGCAGGTACACACGCGAGTCGCCGACATTGAGAATCGCGAGCTCATCCGCGCCATCGCGCCTCACCAGACCGACAACACAAACCGTGGTGCCCATGCCCCGAAGATCCGGGTCCTGGGACGCTCGCTCGGAGATTCGCCGGTTGGCCAGGTGCACCGTGCGAACCAGGTCGTCGAGGGACCGGCTGCCTTCGGCCTCGCCGATCGCTCCAACAGCCTCTGCCGATGCGACCGCGCCGCCTCGGTGGCCCCCCATCCCATCCGCGACCACCGCAAGGCCGTCTGCCACCAGAAGTGAGTCCTCGTTGGCAGAACGCACCTGGCCGACGACCGAGGAAGATCCGATGTCGAGGCGGATCACCGGAGCTCCAGGATTACGTTGCCGATCTGGATGCGGTCGCCCAATCGGGCCGGCATCGGACCGACCGCACGCACACCGTTGACCCAGGTGCCGTTGGTGGAGCCGAGGTCTTCCGCGAACACCTGGCCGTCGCGTTCGAACACGCGGGTGTGCACCTGGGACACGTACTGCTCATCGAGCGGAATGGTGCATCCGGCGGAACGTCCGATGGTCGTCTCCGGCGCCATTTCGTACTCGGTGGTGGCAAGCGCCGGCGGCTCCACCACCACAAGGCGCGTCGGTACCGATGGTTTCCGCGAAGCCCGCGTGGAGCGCGTTCGCGGCACGGGTTGGGCCGCCGCCTGCTGTGGGGCTTCGACCGCCACCTTTGGTGGAGTGACCTCAGCCCATACCGCGCGCAGCACCCGCAGGAAGAACAGGTAGAGCAGCACCAGAAGGCAGATCTTCAGGACCGTGAGCAGCTGCTCGGGCATCAGGCGACCCTAGGGCTTGGAGTCCAACACATCGCTCTCATGGCTCGCCGCTCCAGTCAGCCTGACTCCCGAAGGTCATCGCCGTGTTGCCGAACCGCACCTCGTCACCCTCGTTCAGGTGGTGGGGTCCGACGATCTTCGTGCCGTTGATCCTCGTGCCGTTGGTGGAACCGAGATCGGTGACCACGAACCCATCACCGGAGGGGGCGATTTCGGCGTGGTGACGACTCACGTTGGGATCAGCGAGCACGATCACCGAATCCTGATGGCGACCGATGGTGACCTTGTACTCCCCGAGTGGCACCTCGTCTCCGGTGGGCAGAACCAATACCGGCGCCACGGCGGCGCCGTCTCCCTCGACGAAGCGCCCCTCGACGGACATCGTGCCCCGCCTCACGGTGGGATCGGCCCCGATCTCGACTTCCAGCGGGCCGACGAAGCCGTAGTCGTGCTCGCGGGCGTGCGCTCGAGCTTCGTCTGCGAGCTCGCGGGTGATCGTCTGGCGAATGTCCGCGAACTGTTCCAGGTCGGACTCGTTGATCGAGAAGCGGTACGAGTTCGGAACGATCGTTGCGCCGCCGACCGAAACAGATCTGTGGCCGTCCATCTCGCGGGTCAGCTTTCGGCCGAACTCGACGGGCTGGAGACCAACGCGAAAGAGGCGCGACACGGTGCCCTCGACCGCCCGCTCGAGGCGGTCCTCGAAACCCCGCATACCCATGCCACCACGATACTCAGCGACCCGACCAGGCACCGCTGCGGCCAAGTCGACGCCCAAGGCACGCCGACGGGCCGTATTGTCGGCAACAGACATGACCGAGATCGACGAAACCGAACTGCCCGGGATTGGGCTCCGCCGAGAATTCACGACCCATGGCGGTCTACGACTGGGTGTCATCGCCAACCGCACGGGCAGTCGTGACCTGCTCCTCTATGACGGCGCGGACCCCGACGTGTGCCGCTCGGTTGTACCGCTGGACGACCGCGACAGCGAAGTGCTGGCGGACCTGCTCGGCGGCGACCAGGTCCGCGACGCCGCAACGACGCTGCTCAACATCGAGGGCCTTGCGATTGACTGGCTGTCGATCGACCCGGAGTCGGACCTTGCGGGCAAGCGGATCGGAGAGGCGGAGATTCGCAGCACGACCGGCGCAACCGTGGCCGCGGTGATCGACGAGGAGCAGAGCGTGCCGGGGCCCGGCCCCGAGGTGGTGCTCCCGGCGGGTGGAGTCGTGGTGGCGGTCGGATCAACTGAAGCAGTGAAGGCACTGGCGGCCCTTCTGGCCGGTTGATGATCCAACTCCTTGCCGCGTCGGCACCGGAGACGGCTTCTGCGTTCGTGGAGCTGGGGCTGGACCTGTTGGTGCTGGCCGTGCTGGCCTACCTGGCCGGCCGCCTGGGCATCAGCCCGATCCCCCTCTACCTGCTGGCTGGTCTGCTGGCGAGCTCCGGTGCGAGCCCGCTCTCGCTCGACTTCTCCTCCGACTTCGCGGCACTGGCTGCTGAGATAGGTGTGCTGCTGTTGTTGTTCACCTTGGGGCTCGAATACACCCCGAGGGAACTCAATTCGGCGTTGCGTCGCGGCGCGGCAGGCGGCGCAGTCGACCTGGCGGCGAATTTTCTACCCGGCGTTGCAGCGGGGCTCCTTCTCGGCTGGGATCCCGTGGCTGCGATCCTTCTCGGAGGCGTCACCTACATCTCCTCCTCCGGCGTCATCGCAAAGCTGGTGCGGGACCTGGGGCGGGTCGGTAACCGCGAGACGCCCGGCATCCTCACGGTGCTGGTGTTGGAAGACCTGGTGATGGCGGTCTACCTGCCGATCGTGGCGGTCCTGATCGCCGGAACCTCCGCGGCAGAAGGTGCCATCGACGTTGCCCTGGCCCTGTCGGTGGTGGTGCTGATCCTCGTGGTGCTGGGCCGCTTCGGTGACCCGATGAGCAGCGAGCTCGAACGTCGATCGGGCACCGCAGGTGACGAAGTCGTTCTGCTGAGTGTCTTCGGCACCGTGTTGTTGGTTGCAGGGCTCGTTCAACGGGTCGACGTGTCTGCCGCCGTAGGGGCGTTTCTGGTCGGTGTTGCCATCTCGGGACCGGCGCAGCACCGGGCAGCGAAGGTGATCGGGCCGCTTCGAGACCTCTTCGCTGCGATCTTCTTCTTCGCGTTCGCGGTGAACGTCGACACCGCTGCGCTACCCCCCGTACTGCCCGTCGCCATAGCCCTGGCCGTGGTCGGAGTCGTAACCAAGCTCGGCACCGGGTGGTTCGTCGCCAAGCGCGAGGGAGTCGGCCCCGATGGCCGTTGGCGTGCCGGATCGACACTCGTGGCACGCGGAGAGTTCTCGATCGTCATCGCAGGGTTGGGTGCGGCAGCCGGAATCGAGGCCGACCTCGGGCCGCTGGCAGCGGCCTATGTGCTGGTGCTCGCAGTCCTCGGACCACTGCTCGCTCGGGTCTCGAAGGTTCCGCGCCTACGACGGCAGAAGGAACCGACAGCGATCGGCTGAGGCGATCAGCTCGCCTCAGGCCAACCAGCGGCGACCATGTCGTCGAGACCTCCGCCGTCGAGCACGTCGAGGCCAACAGCTTGCATCTGGGCAGTAGCCACTGCTGAGCGGTTGCCGCTGCGGCAATAGACCACGTACTCACCATCACGATCCAGGTCCTCGATCTGGGCTGCGAAATCCGGCCCTTGGATGTCGATGAGCGTCGCGTCCTCGACGTGCCCGGCTTCGTACTCCTCGGGCGTGCGGACGTCGATCACTACTCGACCCTGTTCGAGCGCTGCAGCGGCTGCAGCTTCCCCTGGCGCCGGATCGCCGGACCCGGAGGTGGAGTCCGAGTCGCCGCATGAAATCAGTAGCAAGAGAGCGGCCATGACGGGCAGCAGCACAAGTGTTCTGCGGCTGGACGACGACTTCACGGCACCTCTGATCATCTGCGCTCCTCAGCAAGAACTCCCGGTCAAGTATACCCCCCTAGGTACTGTCGAAGCGCAGCGAAACTGGTATGCATCTGCCCGAGATGCGCCTCGGCGCCATTGGGGGGCCGAATGCGCCTGCGCTACGATTCCCAGTCCACTCGCGCGAGTGGCGGAATTGGCAGACGCGCAGGATTCA
>JBPCTP010000414.1:0-2682 GCA_051011615.1 Microthrixaceae bacterium
ACGTCACCCTCTTCGATGGGTGTCGCCCGATTCGTCCTGGCACGCCACAACGCCCCGGAGATCCGAACCGTGCCATCCGGATCGACCGCACTCACGGCGGTCCCCTCCAGTCCCACCATGGACTCACGACCGATCGTGGGCGTACCGAAGCGTGTACGCACCATCGCAGGCATGCCAGAGAACATCGTGATCGCGATCCCGACGATCCCGACCAACAGCGCGATCCAAGTCGGCCGGAACTCGGTGAACAGGAAAACGGAGCCCACGCCGAAGGCGCCGATGCCGATACCGCTCCACACCCTCGGCACCCCGCTCTGTATGTCGATCGCAAACGCGAGCGCGGACAACACCACCAACGCCAGGGCCCACGTGTTGTGTGGCAGGGCGGCAACCCCGTATCCACCGAGCACCAGGCATCCTGCACCGACGACGCCGGAAATCCCGACCCCCGCTGTGTAGAACTCGAACAGCAACAGGCCGAGCGCGGTTGCGATCAGAAGGTACGCCACCGAGGGGCTGGCAACCGTGTGCATCAGCTGGGTACCAAGCGGGAGCTTCGAGAAACGTACGAGCGCCACGGGCGATCGCCCCTCCTGGCCTTCCTCGGTCGAGACCTCCGACACCACCCCGTCGATGTTCACGATGTGTTCCCGCACGATCGGCGACAACCGATCCACGACTCCGGCGTCGACTGCCTCCTGGTCATCGAGTACCTCGTCGAGGGCCACGGCGGCATCGTCGGCGAAGAGATCCCCGAACTCCGAGACCGGCAGGCGCTGGCCTCCCACGTCGCCGATGGTCGCGCCGGCGGCAATGGAGGAGAATTCCGAAACGGCGGCCAGCTCTGCCGCGCCACCGCGGGCGGTGGCCCCGGAAGGACCTATCCAAACCGTGATCGGCACCGTTGACTCCACCATCTCCGCCGCGATCTCGGCGAGCCGCTCGTCAGATACCGCGGACCCTTCGCTGTCCAGCTGCAACACGACCGCCTCAACCACGCCGGAGTCGTTGGCAGCCCGTACGGTGTCGATGATGTTGCTCGCCTCGATGTCGTCGATGAGTCCATCGACGGCAACCACGTCGATACAGCCCGCCTCGGCACACCCCTGCTGTGCGGCTGCCGTGCTGCTCCACAGGGCGAGCACGAGACCGAACACGACGAGTACCACCGCGAATCGGAGACGGCCTCGCCCGGATCGACGCCCGGATGCACGAGCCGGCGTGGCCGCCTGTCGCATCGTGGTTGTCGACATTCGTTTGGCAGACTGGCCCACGGTGAGGTCCTCCAGTTGAAACCGGCCGACTTCTTCGGCGAATCCGGCGTCACAATCGTCGCCGGGAAGGGCGGCGTCGGCAAGACGACGGTCACCGCAGCCCTGGCCGTGTGCGCGTCCATGGCCGGCCTGCGCACCCTGGTGGTGGAGGTGGAGGGCAAGGAGGCGATGGCCTCGATGTTCGAAACCGGTGGGCTCAACTACGCCGAGTTGGCGCTGGTGCGTGCCGCCGAGGAGCACGCCGGGGTACACGCCCGCACCCTGACTCCCGACGATGCCCTGCTCGACTACCTGGCCGGGCGTGGGTTCCAGCGCATCTCGAACCGGCTCGTGTCATCGGGACTTCTCGACATCATCGCTACGGCCGTGCCGGGAATCCGCGACATCCTGGTGCTCGGCAAGGTCAAACAGCTCGAACGCGAGCACACACACGACGTGATCCTGCTCGACGCACCTGCGGCAGGGCATGCAATCTCGTTCCTGCGCTCGGCACGAGGGCTCGCCGACGCTGTCCGTTCCGGGCCCATCAACACCCAGGCGACCGAAGTCCTCGAGCTGCTGACCGATCCTGATCGCTGCCGTGTGATGCTCGTGACGCTGCCCGAGGAGACCCCCGTCAACGAACTGATCGAAACGGCGTACTCCCTCGAGGAGGACGTAGGCATTGCGCTGGGCCCGGTGGTGGTCAACGGCGTGTACCCCGAGTTGGCCGGCCTGGGGAAAGACCCCCTTGAAGCGGCGGCTTCGGAGGGCGTCCACCTTGTCGAGCACGAGGCCGAGTTGCTCGCCGAAGCAGCGGAGTTCCGATCCAGGCGAAGGGAGATCCAGGACCTCCAGCTGGAGCGAATGGCGGCGGAGCTCCCCCTCGCCCAGCTGCACCTGCCCTACCTGTTCACCACCGATCTGGACCGCGAAGGTCTCGAAACGCTGGCCGAGCAGCTTCTCGCTGGCATAGAGGGCCTGGACGGCGGAGGCGGGGCATGAGCGAAGCCGCGGAGCAACCGGGCGAAGCGTCTGCACAACTCGGCGAAGCGTCCGTGCAACTCGGGGAGGTTGTGTCGAACTCGCGTGTGATCGTCTGTTGCGGTTCCGGCGGCGTGGGCAAGACCACCACCGCGGCGGTGCTCGCGCTGGAGGCGGCTCGCGCGGGTAGGCGCTCGGTGGTCGTGACGATCGACCCGGCCCGACGGCTCGCAGACGCTCTCGGCCTGGAAGGGCTCACGAACACGCCGACGCCCATAGAAGCCGATCTGCCGGGCGAGATGCATGCGTTGATGCTCGACACGAAGAGCACCTTCGATGGGCTCGTGCGTCGCCACTCGGCCGACCCCGAGCAGGCCGAAGGAATCCTCTCGAACCGCTTCTACCAGAACATCTCCTCCGCCCTGTCGGGCACGCAGGAGTACAT
>JBPCTP010000415.1:0-2871 GCA_051011615.1 Microthrixaceae bacterium
AGGTGAGCACGCGGCGAGCCACAGGCCACCGTCGGAAGCCAGGCACTTCTGCGGGGCGAAGTAGTAGACGTCCACCTGCGCTGGGTCATAGCGCAGGCCGCCTGCGCCCGAAGTGGCGTCCACCAGCACCAGGGCATCCTCGTCAGCGCCTGCGGGGCGCAGGAGCGGCATCATCACCCCGGTCGAGGTCTCGTTGTGGGTGAGGCAGTAGGCGTCGATTCCCTCGGCTGCCTCAGCCTCTGGATGGTCGCCGGGATCCGCCGAGATCACCTGGGGCTCCTCGAGATGCGGTGCGGCGGCCGCGGCCTTGGCGAACTTGGACGAGAACTCGCCGAAGCTCAGGTGCTGGCTGCGGCGCTCGATCAACCCGAAGGTGGCGATGTCCCAGAAGGCAGTGGTTCCGCCATTGCCGAGCAGGACCTCGTAGCCGTCGGGCAGCGACAGCAGCTCCGAGATGCCGTTGCGTATCTCGGAGACCTTGAAACGAACCGGGGCCTGGCGATGACTCGTGCCCAGGAAGTGCGCTGCCGAACCGGACAACATCTCCATTGCGTCGGCGCGCACCTTGGAGGGGCCTGATCCGAATCGACCGTCGGTGGGTAGCAGATCGTCGGGGAGGATGATGTCGGGGGTGCTCACGCCGAACAGTCTCGCGGCAAGACCCACGGCGAAGGCAAACCTCTTCTGCACCCCGCTGAGACGGGAGTAGCTTCGGGGCCATGAGCACAACCCCCTCCAAGCGGATTTCCCGGCGGATCGCAGCCATCACGCCCTCAGCCACGCTTGCCGTGGACGCCAAGGCCAAGGGCCTCAAGGCCGAGGGCGCTCCCGTGATCGGCTTCGGCGCCGGTGAGCCCGACTTCGCGACGCCGGAGTACATCGTCGATGCGGCGGTCGAAGCCTGCCGCGACGAAGCCAACCACCACTACTCGGCTGCCGCCGGGCTGCCGGACCTGAAGAACGCAATCGTCGACAAGACTGCACGCGACTCGGGTGTGGAGGTGGCGCCGAACCAGGTAGTGGTGACCAACGGCGGCAAACACGCCGTCTATTCGTCCACCCTCGCGGTCATCGATGAGGGCGACGAGATGATCCTCCCGGCGCCCTACTGGACCACCTATCCGGAGCCGGTGCGGCTGGCCGGAGGCACGCCCGTCGAGGTGGTCGCCGGCGACGACCAGGGTTTCCGGGTAACCGTCGACCAGCTCGAATCGGTGCGGACCGACCGCACCAAGGCGTTGATGTTCGTGTCGCCCTCGAACCCGAGCGGCGCTGTGTACCCGCGTGGGGAGATCGAGGCGATCGGCCAATGGGCCCTCGAGCACGGCGTGATCGTGATCACCGACGAGATCTACGAGCACCTCACCTACGGCGATGTGGAGCACCATTCGATCCTGTCGCTCGTTCCGGAGCTGGCAGACCAGTGCATCATCCTCAACGGGGTCGCCAAGACCTACGCGATGACCGGCTGGCGCGTCGGGTGGATGATCGCTCCGGCCGACATCGCCAAGGCAGCTTCGGATCTCCAGTCGCACATGACATCGAACGTCAACAACGTTGCCCAGCGCGCAGCCATCCGCGCACTCGAAGGCGACCTCACCGCCGTGCACGAGATGCGCGAGACCTTCGACGATCGGCGCCGCAGGATCCATGCGCTTCTCTCCGACATCGACGGCGTGGCGTGTCTCGAGCCCGAGGGCGCCTTCTATGCGTATCCGAACCTGACCGGCCTGCTTGGTCGTGACCTGGCCGGGCGGACCGCTTCGAGCACCCTCGAGTTGGCCGACATCGTGCTCGAGGAGGCGAACGTGGCGTTCGTTCCCGGTGAGGCGTTCGGCACACCCGGATACGCCCGTTTCTCGTTCGCGATGGACACCGACGACATGGTCGAGGGGATCGAGCGCATCAAGGCGCTCGTCGAGGGTTGAGCCCGACCGAACCCAACCCCAACTCTGCGACCGAAGGTCGTGTCGTAGCGCCGTACGGCACCTGGCCCTCGCCACTGACCCCGAAACTCGCCGCCGAGGGCGGCCCACGTTTCGGCGACCTCACCATGAGTACTACAGGCGACGGCGAGCCGATCGTCTGGTACTCGACGCTGGAGGCGGGTCGCCAGCGCGTGTACCGCAGCGTTGCCGGTCAGCGGCCCCAGCTGGTGGACCAGGTGACCTCCGCCCGCTCGCGGGTCAACGAGTACGGCGGGGGAGCGTTGTGGTGCCACGGCGAGACGCTGTTCTGGGTGGAGGACGCCGATCAGTGCGTGTACCGCCTCGACCCGGACATCGATTCGTTGGCACAGCGGCTGACCGGTCCCGGTGAACCAGCCCGGTCGGTTCGACACAGCTCCGGCACGGTCGAACCCGGTGGTCGCTGGATGGTGGTGGAGCGCGAGCTCCACGTCGACAACGGCGAGCAGCTCGACGAAGCGACCAACGAGCTGGCCTGGATACCCACCACGGGCGGAGTCGCCCGGACGCTCTGGAGGGGCCCCGACTTCGTGGCGGCGCCGACGATCTCGCCCACGGGCGAGGCCATCGCGTGGCTCCAGTGGAACCACCCGGACATGCCCTGGGACACCGCGGAGCTCTGGGCCGCGCGCCTGGCCGAAGTTGGCGTCGGCCCCACGGTCGTGGATCCGAGGCGTGTCGCGGGCGGCGGCAGTGTTGCTGCCTGCCTGCCGAAATGGTCGCCGGAGGGCACTCTGTGGTGGTGTGATGACCGCACGGACAGCTGGCTTCTTCGCCATGCGGAGGCCCCTGGGGTACCTGCTGAGGCAATGGGCGACGACGCTCCGGCACCAAGGACCCCACTCGGCGACGCAGGAGGTGTGGGCGCAGATGTGGGTGAGCCCCGGTGGGTGGCGGGTGGCAG
>JBPCTP010000416.1:0-3773 GCA_051011615.1 Microthrixaceae bacterium
GCGCAGGAGCCTGCGGCCGAAGGCGACCAGGGTCTGCTCGACCGGCGCGACGAGCTGCTTGCCCCGGCCGAACGTCTCATCGCACGGAACCTGAAACGACTCGTGGGAGACGAACAGAACGAGGTGCTCGATCGCGCACGGCGTCACAAGCGTGGCCGAGTGGAGCTGGATTCGCTGTTGGATGAGGCTGCTGCCGACACCTTCTCCGACGGCCTGGCCGACCCCTACGTGCTCGCGGCGGCTGCCGGCGCGCAGATGTGGGCGGAACTGTCGGATTCCAAGGTGGTGGAACCGAGCCGTGACGACGTGAGCGAACGCCTGAGGACCCAGGTGTCGGAGTTGGTCGAGATGCGTCGTGTCCGAATTCGTGAGGCGCTGGAAGCTCACGATCGGGCTGGGTCCGACTCGGACGAGCTCGTGGACCTGATGCGATCTGCGTACCGTGAGCTGAGGGCCACAGCCGTGCCGGAACTCGCCGCTGATCTTGCGGCCGGGGCGTTCAACACGGGTACCGAAAAGGCAGCTGGTTCCGATTCGAACTGGCGGTGGGTGCCTGACAACGGCGGCCTTCCCTGTGCCGATGCAGAGGACAACTCCCTGGAGGGTCCCGTGTCGTGCGGGCAGCCCTTTCCCACCGGCGATTCAGTGCCTCCCGCCCATCCGGGATGCCGTTGCATCGTCGTGCCCGATACCGACTGAATCGACCGCGCCCCCGGCGGTGCGGGTCAGCCTCTAACCTGAGCCTTCGTGCGAGTTCCCTCTGACATGCCCGAGAGCTCCAAGAGCCCACCTGAGCGCAACCCCCGCAGGGGCCGCATCATCGCTGCGGTGGTCATCGCCATCGTCGCGGTGCTGGCTCTTTCCATGCGGGCTATTGCAACGTTCTGGACCGACTACCTCTGGTTCGACGACCTCGAGCGTTCATCGGTCTGGACCAGCCTTCTCTCGGCGAAGGTCTCGCTCGCAGTCGTGGCCACCTTCGTCTTCTTCCTGATCGGGTGGACCAACCTGCTCGTGGCCGAGCGTCTGTCGCCCTCATTCGGGTCGCTGTCGATCCAGGACGAGGTGTTGGAGCGCTACCAGGCTGCCGTGTCCGGCCGCCAGCGACTGCTGCTGTTCCTGGTTGCCCTCGGTGTCGCGCTCGTTCCCGGAATTTCTGCAGGCGGTGAATGGCGGACCTGGATCCTGTTCCGCTACGGCGGCAGCTTCGGTGCTGACGATCCGCAGTTCGGCACCGACATCGGCTTCTACGTGTTCAAGTTGCCGTTCCTGTCACTCGTGGTGGACTGGCTCTTCCTGTTCCTGCTGGTGACCCTCGCGCTCGTGGTGGCGCTCTACTACCTGAACGGTTCGATCCGCCTCCAGAACGCCGATGAACGCATCACCGGCAGTGCCAAGGCGCACCTGTCGGTGCTGCTGGCGTTGCTGGCACTGGTCAAGGCGGCCGACTACTGGCTCCAGCGCTTCGAGTTGACACTGCAGCAACGGGATTCCTTCGACGGGGCCGGATACACAGCAGTCAACGCGACACTTCCTGCGCTTCAGTTGCTGATCCTCGTGGCGTTGTTCGCGGCGGTGCTGTTCGTTATCAACATCCGACGTCGGGGCTGGGTGCTGCCCGCCATCGCCATCGCCCTGTGGTTCATCACCTCGGTGGTGGTGGCCGGGATCTATCCGGCCTTCGTGCAGCGATTCCAGGTTTCCCCGGCAGAGCTGAACCGCGAGGAGCCGTTCATCGAGTTGAACATCGATGCCACGCGCACAGCACTCGACATAGACGACATCGAATCCACCAACCTCGAGTACGACCCGGAGTTGACCGTCGAGGAGATCCAGGGTCAGCGCGCGAATCTGGAGTTGGCGCGCCTCATGGACCCCGCGGCTCTCGGCAACCGGGGCGGCCAGGACGGCACCATCCAGACGCTCCAGTTCGGCCGGCCCTACTACCGATTCCGCGACATCGATGTGGATCGCTACGTGTTCGGCGACCAGCCGGCGATGGTGGCAGGTGTGTCAGGGACCGACGCCGAGGAAGAAGCAGTGGAGGAACTCGGCAACGAGGAAGAGGGGAGCGTCACCGACGAAGAGGTCGTCGAAACGGGCGAGGGCCCCACTCCGGTGATCATCTCGACACGAGAACTCAACCTCGATGGCATCCCGAGTCCGCGAACGTGGGAGAAGGAACACCTCGTGTTCACCCATGGCTACGCCGGTGCCCTGGCGCCGGCCAACAACGCCAACAGTCGGGGTGAACCCAACTTCCTGCTGGGTGACATCCCTGCGGTCACCAAGAACCTCCCTCCGTTGGAACGCCCTGAGATCTACGTCGGAGAGGGAATGGAGGGTTACGCAATCGTCGACACCGCCCAGACCGAGCTGACCCAGGACGACCTCGAAGCAAGCTATGAGGGCTCCACCGGGGTCAGCATCGACTCCTTCTTCCGCAAAGCAGCGTTCTCGCTTCGCTTCGGCGAGATCGATCCCCTCATCTCCGACCTGCTCAACGACGAGTCGCGTGTCATCTACAACCGGGATGCGGTGGAGCGGGTGCAGCTGCTCGCTCCGTACCTGTTGCTGGACCCCGACCCGTACCCAGTGCTGATGGACGGCGGAATCAAGTATGTCGTGGACGGCTACACGACCTCCGGGAACTACCCGTACGCCGAAAGTTTCAATGCACAGGAGCTGGACCCGGAAGCTGTCGGCGAGACGTTCAACTACGTATCGAACTCGGTCAAGGCGCTCGTCGACGCATACGACGGAACAGTCGAGCTGTACCTCACCGACACGCTGTACGGCAGTGAGGACCCGATCATCCGCGCCTACTCAGAGGCGTTCCCCGATCTCTATTCCGAGACCCTGCCGAGTGGTTTGCTGGACCACCTGCGGTACCCGGAGCTGTTGTTCAAGCTCCAGACCACGGCCTGGGGCCGCTACCACCAGGCCAGCGCGGCGACGTTCTTCAACAACAGCGACCTGTGGGACATCGCGCAGGACCCACCGTCGGATGCCAGCGCGCAGGCGACGACCCTCACCGACGCCAACGGTGTGCAGACCAGTGACTTCGCACGGATCGACCCCTACTTCCAGATGATCCAGCTGGCGCCCGATCGCGATCCGGAGTTCCTGCTCACCAGACCGTTCGTTCTCGCTTCACAGGGTGACAGCGCGAGAAACCTGACGGCGATCATGGCGGTCGGCAACGACCCCGACAACTACGGACGCCTGGAGGAGGTCATCATCCAGGCGTCCGGTGACACCGAATCGGGAGCCACCACCAACCGTGTCGATGGCACGCTGCAGGCGGCGGAGCGAATATCGACCGACCAGCAGGTTTCCTCCTACCAGACGCTCGTGGGCGACACGGGTTCGTCGGTCGAGTTCGGCAATTTGTTGATACTCCCGTTCGGGGATTCGCTGCTGTACCTGCGTCCCGTCTACGCCCGCCAGGAGAGCGGGGGACGCAACTCCCTCACGCGCATCGCCGTCACCACCGGTTCTGAGGTCGGATTCGGTGAGACCGTGGACGACGCCCTCGCAGACCTGGTCGATGGCTATGAACCTCCTGCCCAGGAGGGTGACGAGCCAACCGAACCGACTGGTGAGGGCGAACCATCCGAGGGCGACGAACCCCCACAGGAGCCCGACCGGACAACCGAGGAGGCCCTCGCAGAGGCGGACGCGCTGTTTGATGAGGCCGATGCGGCCCTCGTGGACGGGGATCTCGGCGAATACCAGGACAAGGTCTCCGAGGCCCGCGCCCTCCTGGAGGA
>JBPCTP010000417.1:0-2925 GCA_051011615.1 Microthrixaceae bacterium
CGACCACGGGCCCCGTGCGGTCGCCAGCTACACGGGCACAGGCGCCTTCCAGAACTCGACCGCCCTGGCCGCAACAGCTGCATGGCACGCGGGTATCGGTTCGCCGTCGCTCTACACCTCGGTCACCATCGATCAGCCGGCGCATCGCGCCGCAGGGCTGCGGATGGGCACCTGGGAGGCGGGCTGGGACAACTTCACCGACGCCAATGTGTCCCTCGCGGTCGGATACAACCCCCTCGTGTCCAGCTACGCGCCGGCAGGGGGTCTCCAGGGAACCAACCCGTTCGTGAAGCTCCGCGAGGCCCGCGATGCCGGCCTGAAGATGATCGTGGTCGATCCCCGCCGCACAGAGTTGGCGGCTTCGGCCGACATCTGGCTCCAGGTGCAGCCGGGCGAGGACCCGGCGCTGCTTGCCGCGATGATCCGGCACATCCTCACCGGGGGTCTGCACGACGGGCCCTTCTGTGACCGCTGGGTGGGTGGTGTCGACCTGCTGGCTGAGGCGGTGGAGCCGTTCACCCCGGAGCTGGCTGCGACGCGTGCCCGGGTGCCGGCTGCGGACATCGTCGCGGCCGCAGAGCTCTTCGCTGCCGGGCCGCGTGGGTCGGCAGGCACGGGCACCGGGCCGAACATGGCGCCACACTCGATGCTCACCGAGCACCTGACCCTCGCCCTGAACGTGCTCTGCGGGCGGGTACGGCGCGCCGGCAAGTTCATGGCGCATGGCGCCTTCCTCACGCCGGGGGACACGAGGTTCGCCCGGGTCGTGGCTCCCTCGGATCCGACCCCCGGGGCCCCGCACCGGATGGGTGGACTCTCCGGGATGCCCGGCGAGATGCTCACAAACCGCCTGGCCGACGAAATACTCATGCCGGGTGAGGGTCAGGTCCGAGCGCTCATCGTCTCTGGCGGCAACCCGGTAGTGGCGTTCCCCGACCAGCGGCGTACCGAGGAAGCCCTCGCCGCACTCGAGTTGCTCGTGGTCATCGACCCCCGCATGACGCCGACCGCCGAGATGGCCGACTACGTGATCGCTCCGCGCCTCGAACTCGAGCGGGCCGATGTGCCCCACATCATGGATGGCCGGATCCCGGCGCCCTACACGAACTACACCCCGGCGGTTGCTGAACCCGATGGCGACCTGCTCGCCGAATGGGAGGTGTTCGCCGGCATAGCGGCCCGCAACGACACGACGATGAACCTGCCCGGCGGCGCTGTGCCCTTCGACGGTGGCCTTGTTGCCGCAGAGGTCGACGACGACCTGATCCTGGACCTCGCCTACGCACGCGGCCGCATGCCGATGGATGAGATCCGCGCCAACCGCGGAGTGATCCACGAGGACGCGCGGGTGGAGGTGCTCGAAGCCTCCGAATCAGACACGGCGAGGTTTGCATTGGCGCCGACCGATGTCATCGCGGAACTCGCAGAGGTTGCGACACACGTTGATGCTCGTGCCGCTGTTCGTGCAGATGGTTCGGCCCACTTCCCGATGCGGCTGGTCAGCCGACGAATGAAGCACGTCGTGAACTCGCTCGGTACCGAACTCCCCGGCCTGGCGAGGGTCGGAACGACGAATCCGGCCTACCTGCACCCGGATGACCTGTTGGGGTTTGGGGTCGAACAGGGAGCACTCGTCACCATCGAGTCGGCGCATGGGTCCGTGGTGGCAGTCGCGGAACCTGCCGAGGACGTCAAGCCGGGCGTCGTTTCGATGTCGCACGCCTGGGGCGGGTCGTCCGCCTCCTACCCGGGCGCCGACCTGGAGAAGTCGGTTCGCGATGGGGGGATGCCCACCAACCGGCTGGTGTCTGTCGAAGACGGGTTCGATCCGATAACCGGCATGGCTGTGCAGAGCGCGATCCCGGTGCGGGTGAGCCCATGGAGCGGGGACTGATGCTGGCGGCGCTGATCACCGGCACTCGCTCACTCGAGCTCATCGAGTTCCCGGATCCGACACCCGCAGAGGGCGGCGTAGTCATCGACGTCACCTATTGCGGCATCTGCGGCACCGATGTGGGCGCCTACAGCTCGGGGCGGCCCTATCGCCCGTCGCTATGTGGTCACGAATGGACCGGCGTGGTCTCCGCCCTCGGGACGGGAGTCACCGACCTAACCGAGGGCGACCGTGTGGTGGTGTCGGTGCCCGGTCCTTGTGGAGAGTGCGCACCCTGTCTCTCGGACAGCCCGGCGAACTGCGTCACCGTGGTCGACTTCATCCACGGCCGCTACGCCGGTTCACCGCCACACGGTGGATTCGCGCCTCGCATCGCGGTTCCGACCGGACGCGCGCTTCGTGCACACCCGGACCTCGACGACGAGGTCCTCGCCCAGGTCGAACCCGTCACCATCTGTGTGCACGCCGTCACACGCGCCGGCGTTCGCGAGGGTGACAAGGTCGTCGTGCTGGGTGCGGGGCCGGTCGGCGCTACGGCACTCCAGTGTGCTGCCGCCGCAGGAGCGGCAGAGTTGATCGTGGTGGAGCCCGATGACTCGCGACGGGCACTGGCCATGAGGCTGGGGGGCCGGGGCGCTGCCATGGTGTGCGCTGCGACTCCGGAGTCGGCTGGCGATGTGGTGGCCGATCACACCGATGGGATGGGTGCAGACGTGGTGCTGGATTGCGTCGGTGGCTCGGCGGCTCTCGCCGAGGGCGTGGCACTCGCCCGTCGCGGCGGCACGGTCTGCATGGTCGGGCTCGCCCAGGGATCCGCTTCCATCGAGCCCGCCGAATGGCTGCGCAAGGAGATCACCGTCACCACCGCGATCGGCTACCAACGCGACGACTTCGAGGTGGCGATGGGTCTGCTCGCCAGTGGTGCTGTGAGGGTGTCCGACCTGCACACCTCCACCACGAGCCTCCAATGACTGGCGCAGACCGTCGAGGACCTCGCGGATGGCCGCACAGGCCAGCTCAAGGTCCTGCTC
>JBPCTP010000418.1:0-7879 GCA_051011615.1 Microthrixaceae bacterium
CCGATGCGCCGCCGAGCGGGGGAGCCGGGGTTCAACCGAATCACCTGGGACGAGGCACTCGACGCGATGACCACCGCCTTGTCTGAGGCATCACCGGAACGGGTCGGTGTCTACCTGACCTCGAGGGGTCTCACGAACGAGACCTACTACGTGGCGGGCAAGGCCGCTCGTGCCATTGGTACGGCGAACATCGACTCGGCGGCCCGGGTCTGTCACGCACCATCCACAGTCGGGATGAGGCAGAGCATCGGTGTTGCTGCGTCGACCTGCTCGCTGCGCGACGTGATCGAGTCCGACCTCATCGTGTTGTGGGGTACCAATCCTGCCAACAACCAACCGGTGTTCACCAAGTACCTGCACCTCGCCAAGGAGCGCGGGGCCAAGGTGGTCGTGATCAACCCGTACCTGGAACCGGGCCTCGACCGCTACTGGGTGCCCTCGGTGCCGGAGTCTGCGTTGTTCGGCACTCGGATCTGCGACCTGCACGTTCCGGTACGAGTCGGCGGCGACATCGCGTTCGCCACCGCGGCGCTGAAGCTGCTCGACGACCGCGGCTCCTTCGACGAGGAGTTCGTCGACGCGAACACCGAAGGCGTTTCCGAGCTCCGCGAATCGCTCGCTGCGATGGACCTCGATGAGCTTCTCGCCCCGGCAGGCGTCGACGGGGCAACCCTCGATGCATTCGTGGATGCCTACGACTCGGCGGCGGCATCGGTTCTGATCTGGTCGATGGGCATCACCCAGCACACCTTCGGGGTGCAGGGAGTCCGCTCGATCGTCAATCTGGCACTGGCCAAGGGCAACGTCGGTCGCAACGGCGCCGGCCTCATGCCCATCCGGGGTCACTCAGGCGTGCAGGGCGGCGCCGAGATGGGCGCATATGCCACGGCACTTCCCGGCGGTGTCACCCTGGATGCCGAATCCGCGGCGAATCTCTCCGCCAAGTGGGGATTCGAAGTGCCGTCGGGCCCCGGCCTCATCGCTCCCGAGATGATCGAAGCGGCAGGTCGGGGAGAACTCGACGTGCTGTGGTCCTCGGGCGGCAACTTCCTCGAGGTGATGCCCGATCCTCCAGCGGTTCGTTCCGCACTCGAGTCCACGCCGCTGCGGATCCACCAGGACGTGGTGCTCACATCCCAGATGCTGGTCGACGGCGAGGACGTGATCCTGCTGCCGGTCACCACCCGCTACGAACAGGAGGGCGGTGGCACCTCCACGACCACCGAACGACGAGTGGCGTTCTCCCCCGAGGTACCCAGGCAGGTCGGCGAGGCTCGCTCCGAGTGGCGCCTGTTCGCAGACGTTGCCAAACGCGTCCGGCCGGAGACGGCGGACCGGTTCTCCTGGACTGACAACCGCGCCCTGCGAGCGGAAATTGCAGCGGTGGTGCCGGCCTACGACGGCATACAGCACCTCGAGCGCACCGGCGACGCCGTCCAGTGGGGCGGGCGGCATCTGTGCCCCGACGGCCGCTTCCCGACTCCGAGCGGCAAGGGAGCGTTCACCGTGCCCGAGATCCCCGACACCGATGTGCCTGCCGACAAGCTCCGTGTCACCAGCAGGAGGGGCAAGCAGTTCAACACCATCCTCTGGGCCGAGGTGGATCCGCTGACCGGCGCGGGCCGCGATGCGGTGTATCTGGACCACTCAGACGCCGAGGCGTATGGGCTCACCGAAGGCAGCAGGGTTCGCCTCTGCTCGACCGAGGGCGAAATGGTGGGCACCGTCCGGCTCGCCTCGCTGCCGAGGCGCAACGCACAGGTGCATTGGCCGGAAGGCAACGCGCTGCTGCCGGGAGGCGGACAACACCGCGATTCTGCAGCCGGCATCCCCGATTTCCAGGCGCTGGTCACCGTCGAGGCACTATGAGCCCGACCCTTCGGCGGACCGTCGATCGCACCGGGAGCCGATGACGTGTCACCCAAGGTCTCGCATCCGGTCTTTGCCCGTGTATTCGCGAAGCTGGTTGCGCTCGATGACCGCTCGGGCCAGGCGGAGCACCGCGAGGAGATGCTCTCGGGACTGTCAGGTCGGGTGATCGAGGTCGGTGCCGGGACCGGAGCCAACTTCGTGCACTATCCGGCAGAGGTCACTGCGGTCGTGGCAGTCGAACCCGAGCCGTACATGCAGCGGCTGGCCACCGAAGCTGCTCGCGAGGTGGACCTCGACATCGAGGTCGTGGATTCGATTGCGGAACGTCTGCCGCTCGATGACGCATCGGTGGATGCCGCTGTCGCCTCGCTGGTGCTGTGTTCCATCGATGATCCAGTGGTCTCACTGGCCGAGATGGCGCGTGTTGTCCGACCCGGCGGGGAGCTCCGTTTCTATGAGCACGTCCGCTCACTCGATGACCGATCCGCTCGGTGGCAGGAACGGCTCGACGTGATCTGGCCTCACCTCTTCGGCAACTGCCACACCTCGCGAGACACGGCTTCGATGATCGAGGCGGCTGGTTGGGAGATGGTCGACCTGCGGCGGCTGCACATCGGGCCACCCAAGGCACCCAATCCGGTTGCTCCCCACATCATCGGGAGCGCACGCCGTGCCTGAGGATCTGCGTGTCAGTGGGGGACTCACGATTCCCGGCGCAGAACTCTCGGAGCGTTTCATGCCCTCGGGTGGCCCGGGAGGACAGCACGCCAACCGTTCCAACACGAGGGTGGAACTGCGCTTCGACGCAGCGGCATCGACAGCGCTCAGCGACTACCAGCGAAGCCGCATCATCGAGCTGCTCGGCGACGATGTCCGGGTTGTCGTGGACGACGAACGCAGCCAGCACCGCAATCGCGACATCGCACGTGATCGACTGGCCGGTCGTCTGCGCAACGCGCTCACCCGCGAGACCAAGAGGCGCCCCACCAAGCCGTCGCGAGGTGCAAAGGAGCGTCGGCTCAAGGAGAAGAAGCGACGCTCGGAGATCAAGGCCCAACGCAGGCCTCCCACTGACTGACGAGGCGACAGGCGGCAGTCGGATCGAAACTGCTCGGATCGACACTGTTCGAGTCGGGACTGTCCGGATTGAGCGTGTCGGAATCGGGACTGTCCGGATCGAGCGCGCCGGAATCGGGACTGTCCGATGGAGGCTGGCCGAATCGAGCCGAACGAGCGCCACTTCTAAGGTGTAGGAATGCACGAGCCGTCGTCACCCTCCGTGGGCCTCGCAGTGGTCCACCTGTTCTGCAAACCCGGGCCACTGGTCGATCGCACCGGAGTGATCGAAGCGATCGAGAAGGCCGCGGGCCGCGGGGACCAGGTCGTCACCGCAGCGATGCTCGGACACAAGGCCGACCTCGGGGTCATGGCCCTCTCGGAGGACCAGTGGAGCCTCCGGCGGCTTCAGAGCGATCTGGTTGCGGCAGGTATGGAGGTTGTGGACTCCTACGTGTCGCTCACCGAGCTGAGCGAGTATGCCCAGGGTGTGCCCGAGGAGATGCGCCAGGCCCGTCTGCATCCTGATCTTCCGCCGGAGGGCAAGCCGGCGTTCTGCGTCGACCCGATGTCCAAGAAACGCGAGGCCGCGGACAACTGGTTCACCGAGGAGTACGACCGCCGCAAGGAGCTCATGTATGAACACGGGGCATCCGGGCGGAAGTTCGCAGGGCGCGTGCTCCAGGTGGTGACGGGTTCCACCGGCCTGGACGACTACGAGTGGGGCGTCACCCTGTTCTGCGTGAACCCCGACGACGTCAAGGATGTCGTCTACACGATGCGCTTCGATGAGGCATCCGCCCGTTTCGGCATCTTCGGCCCGTTCTATGTCGGCATGGTGGCCGACCCAGCCGATGCCCTCACCGAGATCGGGATCACAACGGACAACGGCTGATCCCTCCCGTTGCTGTGTCTCGTATCCATACGCGAGGCGATAGATCCGAGACACAGAGCGGATGCATTGAGCGGCGCGGCGGCGGGAGGGCAGCCGCTGGTAGGCACAGCGCCGCCCATCGCTGCTAAACAGCGTTCATGGCCGAACTGATTGCGAAGATCGCGGAGACCAAGGGCGACCGGGCAGCACTGATCGACGAACACGGCACGACCACGTGGTCCGAACTGGACGACCGGGTGAATCGTGCCGTGGAGGCGATGCGTGGCCTCGGCCTCGTTGACCACGACACGGTCGCGCTGATGTCAGGCAACCGGCGTGAGTTCTTCGAGGTGTTCGGCGCTGCTGCGCACGGCTCATGGACCGTGGTGCCGGTCAACTGGCACTGGGTGGCCGAGGAACTGGCTTATGTGTCGCGGAACGCGGGCGCCAAGGTCGTTCTGGTTGACGACCGTTTCCTGGACGTTGCGATCGAGGCCAAGGCTGATGAGCGGACAGCGGATGTCCTGGCCTGGGTCGTTCTGGGCACGCAAGCAGGTGCCGATCTGCCTGAGGGGTTCCTGTCCTGGGAGGAACTGCTGGCCGCGGCATCGGGCGAACCGCCCGAGAACACCGGCATGGGTGGGCCGATGTTCTACACATCCGGCACGACGGGCTTTCCCAAGGGTGTGCGCTCGACGCTCTCTACAACCGGCCTTCCGACCGAGGTGATGGAGCTGATCGCGCACAGCTTCACCGGCATGCTGTCGCTCCCCGGAGATGGCGTGACGCTGCTGACCGGCCCGGCGTATCACTCCGCACAGTGGGTGTTCTCGGTGTTCCCGTTGCTCGCAGGGGCCACCGTGGTCATGCGCCACCGCTTCGACGCCTCCGAAACGCTCGAGCTGATCGATTCCCACGGAGTCACCAATGTGCACCTGGTGCCGACGCAGATGATCCGCATGCTCCAGCTCCCAGACGAGGCCCGTGACGGCTACGACGGGTCGAGTCTCACCACCGTCTTCCACGGCGCAGCGCCATGCCCCGAGCAGGTCAAGCGCGACATGTTGGCCTGGTGGGGGCCGGTGGTGTCGGAGTACTACGGCGGCACCGAAGGCGGCTTCCTGTCGCTGATCACCGGCGAGGAGTGGCTCGAACGGCCGGGAAGCCTCGGCAAGCCCGTCGACAACATCACGATCAAGGTCCTCGACGACGACGGTGAGGAATGTGCGGCGGGCGTACCGGGGCAGATCTGGTTCCGAAACGAACTCGGGTCGGATTTCAGCTACCACGACGACGAGGAGAAGACCGCAGCTGCGCACCGCGAGGGATTCGGAACCCTCGGTGACGTCGGCTACCTCGACGAAGCGGGCTATTTGTTCCTTTCGGACCGCAAGATCGACATGGTCATTTCCGGAGGCGTGAACATCTACCCCGCCGAGATCGAGAAGGTCTTTCACGACCACCCCGCTGTGGCTGACGTTGCAGTGTTCGGAGTGCCCGACGAAGAGATGGGCGAGAGCGTTGCCGCAGCTGTGGAGCTGGTGCCCGGTTCCGATGCGACCGAAGAGCTACGGGGCGAGCTCGTCGAGCACTGTCGAGCGCATCTGGCGGGCTACAAGTCACCCAAGGTGATCGAGTTCCACGACGAACTGCCGAGGACCATGACAGGCAAGTTGCTCAAGCGCGAGCTGCGGGCTCCGCACTGGGAAGCGGCCGGTCGCTCCATCTGAGCAGTCGAACTGAGCAGTCGAACTGAGCAGTCGAACTGGGCAGTCGAATTGTCCGCCTCACGTTCCCGTTCCGGGAACGTGAGGCGGACAATTCAGCGCGTCGTCTAGGACTCGTCGGGCCGTCGGTCCCAGCCGGCGTCGGTGATCGAACGGGGCTCGAAGAACAAGCAGCCGTCGGGGCAGGCGAAAGGGGCCAGTTCCGCCGCATCCACCCGGCAGCGTTGCACCAGCTCATCGCCTGAAACGGTGCGGCTCGAGTAGTGGCGGCAATCTGAGCGAACAGCCATGGGCTCCACCGTAGGCAGATCGGGCGCCTGGGCCTACGCATCGGCCCCGCGCGGGTAATTCGCAGCGTAACGAAAAGGCACTGCGGCGGAAACATTCCCGAAACACTCCGTCCCTAGCGTCGCTTTCGTTCAGACAAGGGATCTCGGTTCGCGTGGGTCGTGGCCGGGTCCAGGAGAAAGGGCCAAACAATGGATGGAGCAACAACGGCATGGTTGTTGGTGTGCGCAGCGCTGGTGATCTTCATGACACCGGGCTTGGCGTTCTTCTACGGGGGAATGGACCGAAGTCGCAACACACTCAACATGCTCATGATGAATTTCTGGTGCCTGGCGGTGATTCCCATCGTCTGGGCCGTCCTGGGGTACTCACTCGCCTTCGGTGGCGAGGGATCCGTGATCGGAAACTTCGACTTCGCGTTCCTGAGCGACACGGCGATCGGCAACGATGCTGGGAGCACACTCATCTGGCTGGTGTATCTCGGTGCGTTCGCCACGATCACTCCGGCTCTCATCTCGGGTGCAGTTGCAGACCGCATGAAATTCTCCGCCTGGGCGTGGTTCGTGCCGCTGTGGAGCCTGCTGGTGTACGTCCCCGTCACCTTCTGGATCTACGGGGGCAGCGGCGACGACGGCATCACGGGCTGGCTCGCGGCTCGCGGTTCGCTCGACTTCGCCGGCGGCACGGCCATCCACGTCAACGCCGGCATCGCAGCATTGGCTGCAGTCCTGGTCCTGGGCAAGCGCAAGGGCTGGCCGAAGGAAGGCCATCCACCCCACTCGATGCCGCTGGTGATGCTCGGCACCGGCATCCTCTGGTTCGGCTGGTTCGGCTTCAATGCCGGAGCGGGTGGACTCGAGGACGGCGTGGCCATTCAGGCTTTCGCCAACACGTTCTTCGCAGCCGCTGCCGGCGGACTGGCGTGGGCCGTGACAGAGCGCATCAAGGACGGCCACTTCACCAACCTCGGTCTGGCTTCGGGAATCGTGGCGGGACTCGTGGCAGTCACACCTGCCGCGGGGTTCGTGGGCGACATGTCCGCGATCTTCATCGGTCTCGCAGCAGGTGTCATCTGCGCCTTCGCAGTGAGCCTGAAGTTCAAGTTCGGCTACGACGACAGCCTGGACGTGGTGGGTGTCCACCTGGTCGGAGGCCTGGTCGGATCGTTGCTCATCGGATTCTTCGCCAAGCCGGGAGCCCTCGGAGAGTTCGAGGCCGGAATCTTCGAGGGTGGCGGTGCCGGTCTGCTGCTCGAGCAGGCTTTCGCCAACGGCGTGACAATCGTGTTCTCGTTCATCGTGACCTTCGCAATCGTGAAGGGGCTGGATCTCGCCATCGGGGTCCGCGTCGATGAGGAGGACGAAGAAGCAGGACTCGACGTTTCCCAGCACGCGGAGACGGCGTACAACCTCGGTGAATCGACGATGGCCCGATAGGGCCGTCGAAACGGAAACCGACGACAACCACAGGAGAAGGCAATGAAGCTAGTCACCGCCATCATCAAGCCGTTCAAGCTCGATGACGTGAAGGACGCACTCAAGACAATGGGTGTCGTCGGACTCACCGTCACCGAGGTGCGCGGCTTCGGCCGCCAGGGCGGCCATACAGAGACCTACCGAGGCACGGAGTACCAGGTGGACTTCCTGCCGAAGGTGCGCCTCGAGGCCGTGGTCGACGACAGCGATGCGAGCGATGTCGTCGACACGATCGTGAGCGCAGCCAAGACCGACAAGATCGGCGACGGCAAGGTCTGGGTGTCCACGATCGATGAGATCGTGCGCATCCGCACCGGAGAGCGCGGCGCAGAGGCTGTCTGAGCAGGCTTGCCTGTGACAGTCGGCTGAGCCGACAGGACCCCCGACCCACGGGGCGTTCCCCCGGCCGGGCCAGGCCCGAACCGGCCGGGGGGACTTCGGGGTTCACCCCTGAGGGATCCACCCGCACGGAGGCGCGCTCTTGGGAACGCGGATCCGTGCCGACACAATGGGTCACATCGACCGTCGTTCGCCACTGAACGCCCCGGAAACCCGATCCCCATCCGAGGGTAGGGTCGGCAGGACTG
>JBPCTP010000419.1:0-2732 GCA_051011615.1 Microthrixaceae bacterium
TGCTTGAGCAGCCGTAGCGCGACGGCGCCGAGCGCCACGGGAGTCCAGAACACGGCGATTCGGTAGAGCAACACCCCACAGAGTGCTTGGGCGAGATCGATTCCCGTGGCACGAAGTCCGGCCAGAAGAAGCACCTCGATCGCCATGACGTGCCCGGGTGTGGGGACGAACGAAGCCACCAGCAGGCTGGCGAACACAATCACTCCGATGGTCGACATGGGAGTATCCACCCCGAAGATCTCGAGACTGTTGCGCAGCGCCACCAGATGCACCACGGCGACCAGGGTTCCGGCCGCAGCCGTGGTCACGAGGCGCGAGGGTGATGCGGAGAGCTGGACGACGCCGGCCTTGGTCCTTGACCAGCTGCGCCCGAAGGAGCCACGCAGCTCTGAGCGGACCGAAGGAATGGCCAGGGATGCGACCGCGATCACGATGACAACGGCGAGGCCGATCCAGATGGCCCCGGGGCGGTCGATGTCGATCGCGTCGAAGCTGGTCGGCGCCGCCCATATGACGAACGCGCCGAGCATCAAAGCGAGCGCCCCCTGGGGTGCTGCGCGGCCCAGGGCAACGGCCGCGCGCGCTTCGTCACGTGGAAGGCCATGTCGTTGCAGGAAGCGTGCGTTGAAGGAGTTGCCCTTCGCCTGTGCCGGTCCTGTGGTGGAGGCGAAGAACGAAGCCACGGCACTGAGGAAGGTAGGCCAGGCGGGCAGCGAGACGGGGGCCACGGAGTACAGCTGCCACGTCGTCGCCACCAACAGGGCAACGAGCGCTCCGATGACCGTTGCGAGGTGGCTCCAGTCGGCGGAGCCGAGCACGTCGGCCACATCATCAAAGCCGACATATATCGGAAGGCCGACGAACAGAAGGGCTGCCGAGATTGCGAGCACGACCCCGTTGCTGGGCCTGAACCGGGTCAGGGCGTCCAGTTCCGGATCCACGATCCCGACGCGTCCCATCGCCTCCTCTCGAAGGGCGTCCAAGAGGCCGGGCTGTTCCTTCAGTGCGGTTTGGGTGGCACCACTCAGGGCCACGTTCTGCAAGCGGGGTACGGCTTCGGCCACAGCGTCGGTGCCGAGCACCTCGAGGGCACCGGACAGGGCACGATCAGTGCCCACCGCCGTTGCCAACGAGGCGAGCAGCTGGGCGACGTCCGCATTGAGCAGGGCATCGGAGGCGGCGACCTCGGCGAAACCGAAATCGATGATCCACGGTGAGGCGTCACCGTCTAGGAACACGTTGGCCAACCGGAGGTCGCGGTGTGCGATCCGGTGTCTGCGCATCACTGCAACCTGTTCCCACAGCTCTGTGAGCACCCGATGGTCGAGTTGATCCTCGGGGACCTTGTCGATCGACGACCCGTCGATCTGGTCGTACGCCAGCAGGAACGAGTCCTGGCCGACGCTGGCCACAGCGCGCATCCGCGGGCTTCGTACGCCTACGTCGCGTGCCTGAAGCGACACGAGTGCTTCGTGCTCGACGGTCCGGCGCAGGGAGGAGTCCGGTCGTTCGTCGCCCACGTTGCGCAGCCGAAGTCGCCGGTAGAGGCGGAACAGCAGATCTGCCGCGCGCTCGTTGGCTCCCAGCACCTTCACGAACAGACGCTCGTCTGTTGCGCTCACTGCGAAGTAGGGGGTGGAACCGCGAGCATCCACCGCAGCGGCCTCGAGTGAGGTGATCGTCAGTCCTGCGGACGCCAATGACCTGCTGATCGCGGAGATCTTGGGCCTCGAGGTCGGCCGGCCAAAGGCGAGCAATGTTGCACTGCCGACCATCGGGCCGACAGCCAGCGCGATGATCGTCGCAGCCGGCGGGTGCACCGAGATCGCCACGTCGAGGACCAACAGCACACCGAAGAGCGTCCACAGAGCCTGTCGCCAACGGCGTGTGACGAAAGGCGAGAACACGACCACCGACGCTGCGCTCGACGCGATTTCGTTCGCGTCCGGGATGGCACTGCGCTCCAGGCCGGCGGCGATGGCAGCCTCGTTGACCGCGCCGGTGAGGCCCAGCCAGCCGTCGAAACCGCTCATGAGAAGTGACACGGCGATGCTGGCCGCGAGCACGTAACCGAACGTGCGCAGCCGACGCGTCAGCAACGGTAGGGCCAGCGTCAACAGGCCAAGGGCGAGGGCGGTCAGCGACAGCAGCCCCTCGAGCACCCGGAGAAGCTCCGCCGAGCCGACCCCGACGAGGTTCACGAAGTCGCGCTGGAGGCCACCCGTCGCGTCGGACAGTAACTTCGTGATCAGCAGCACGACCACGAGAACGGCGGCCGAAACGACGAGCCGCAACAGGTCTTCGGGGGAACGCTCGTATCCCGACACCGCCTCGGCGGGATCGAACATCTCGTCCTGGTGCAGACCCGGACCGCGCTCGCTGCCCGTCACAGCAGGATCCGTTTGGGCGGTTGTGGCGTCAGACATGGGGTGGCGATCGGCCGGCGTCGAGTCCGCCGAGAGGTAGCTGGCAACATTGACGCTACCGTGACCGCCGTGGTGTCAGGTTCTGGTGTTCTCAGCGGCTTGAAGCCGCAGACCGTTCTGGACACGTCTGACGCTCCGCTGCAGCGCCCAGCCGGCCTCCTCGCCCGCATAGGTGGCGGTGTCGCGGTTCTCGGCTGTGCCACCTGGGTTGCGGTGGAGGGGCTTCCCGAGTGGGAGGAGCGGATCTTCGAATCGCTCAATGGTGGCACGGCCAACCTGGAGCTAATTCTGTGGCTGCACATGCAG
>JBPCTP010000420.1:0-6043 GCA_051011615.1 Microthrixaceae bacterium
GGCGATGCTCCGAACGAACTCGCGGCAGTCGTGGAATCGGCCTGCAAGGCGCACACGAGTCTCGGCATGGCGGTTCCCCGCAGACCCCTGCCGCCACCACTTCCTGATCTGTTTCCGCTTGCCGAGCTTCTCGAACGCTGTTCTCAGGACAACGCCGGGATCGCCAGCTCGTCCGAGCCGACCGAACCCCTACCCCTCGGCCTCGTGGACCGCCCTCACCAGCAATCCCAGGAGCCGCTGTTCGTCGACCTCATGACCAACGGTGGCCTACTGGTAGTTGGTGGACCCAGCTCGGGTGCATCGAACGCACTGGTCGCCCTCGCAGCAAGCGCTGAGGCCCGGGGTGGCTGGGACGTCGTGGCCATCGACACCGATGGCGGCCTCGGCAACCTCGCCGGCATGACGTCCGTTCGCAGCGTGGCCACAGCAGGCGACCATGAATCGGTGCGACGCCTCGTCGATTCGCTCCTGCACAGCGACCGTGACGTGCCAACTCTGTTGCTCGTGGATGGGTACGCGGCGTTCGAAGAACAGCAGGCCGAGGTGAATCGCGGGCATGCGAGCGACATGTTGGTGAGGCTGGCCAACGAGGGTCGGGCACACAACGTGGCGGTGGCGGTATCGGCACGCCAGCGCACCCAGGTTCCTTCAGCATTGGTGCACGCACTGGGCGAACGACTCGTTCTGCGGGCAGTGGACGAGGACCAGGCAACGATGATGGATGCGCCGAGGGAACTCGCAGATCGAAGCCTGCCGCCGGGCCGTGGGTGGGTGCGTGGCGACTGGGTGCAGGTCGCACTCAGCCGCGAGGCACGGGCGGACGCGGAGTGGCCAGGTTCCCAGAACCTTCCGAAGAAGCTTTCAATCGATGAGCTGGCTTCGATGAGCCGGGAGTCGGTGACCCGGGACGGACAACCCCTGCACAGCTCGGCTCACATCGACGCCGACAAGGCGCTACTGGTGCCCCTGGGGGTCGAGGCTGCGGAGCTGGAGGTGGATTACCTGGACCTCACCGCGGCCCACGCAATCGTCGCCGGCGCCCCACGCACTGGCCGAAGCAGCACCTTGGAAACAGTTGCCCACACCGCCGGCGAGCGCGGTGCCACGTGCTTCCGCAGCGAGGACGTTGTGGCCACGCTCAACGCGATCATGGAACACGGATCGGACCCCAACTGTGCTCCGGCGATCGCCCTGATTGACGACTTCGACGACGTCGCAGAAGAACCCGAGGTGGACGACCTCGTCAACCAGATCGCCCGACTGGGCCGCAGCCGGCCCCTGAGGCTGGTGGTGGCCGGCGATGCGTTGCGAATGCAGCGATGCTTCACCGACGCCGTGACGAGACTGCGTGGCTTTCGAACCGGCGTGCTGCTCGGCCTCGATGCGCATGAACGCTGCGAGTTGCTGCACCACGACTTCCGAGCCCGCGACGACATTGCTGCGACCATCGGGCGCGGATGGCTGTTGGATCGAACCGGACATCGAATCGTCCAACTCGCCCACTGAAAAGGGAGCCGGGTTCGACCGCTGGCCAGGTCGTTCAAACCGGCGCGTCGAGCAGGCTCAGGTCCTCCGCGCCCACCAGCCCGACCGCTACCGAGTGCTCGAGAAGACGGCTACGACGATCGGCGGCTGACGCTCCCGACTCCCCATGCAGGCCGGCGATTCCGGCCTTCGTGAGCTTCGCACACAGATGATCGAGCTTTCGGTTGTACTTGGACAGGGACCATCCGAGCCGTTGGGCACTCTCGGCCTTCGGCCGTAGCTGCTGGTCGGCGCCGGACGGGTTCATGAGGCGATGGGCGGCCAGATCCACGAGTAGCAGCCGCTGGTCGACGTTGAGTTCGACCACACCGAAGTCAAGTGTCCTTTCGCCGGCCTCCGGGGCCTCGGCGGTCTCGACGGGATCAGTGGCATCCTCTGCGGCGACGTCCACCTCGTAGCGGCTGCGCCCGGCGACGAAGTTCACCGCAGCATCGGCATGGGTGACGACGGTCGTGCCTCCGGGTACGACCGTGGCGTGCGCCCGGGAGTTGCGGTCGTGGAGGTTCAGCACGATGGAGCGCCCCACGTTGTCGAGCCACCAATGTCCGTCGCGATGTGCGAACCGCCCCAGGACGCGGTGCAGGTAGGGGTTCTCATCGATCTCCAGGGTCGCCTGACGACCGAAGGTCAGCTCGTTGCCATCAGCGAGTTTGTGCTGCTCACCACAGAAGTCCACATAGAGGTGGCCCGCCATCTGATTCTCCGCTTCCTGCCCGTCAATGTCGGGCGATCCGGGCTCCGCGTGCCCGGATCTCTCCGACACCGATTGTACGGCCCTGCCTCTGTTGGGACGAAGGCGACGACACCGGGTGCAGTCTCGAAGTGCGTCAGCGGGCTTGGTTGCGGCAGGCTGGCGGAGTGGATCACGGTCGCGATGACAGCCCCCGCCCGATCGGCGGCGATGGCCAGAAGGCGGAGACCGACGACCCGGTGCTGCGGCGGCGCGCACAGGTGCTGAAGCTGACATCGGCCGGCCAGAGGTTCGGATACTCGTGCTTCGCAGCGGCGATGGTGCTCTTCTTCGTGGCGCTGATAGCCCAGTTTCCCCAGTGGCTCGTGACGATCATCGTGGTTCTGATGGTGGCAGGGTCGATCGTGCTGCTACCGGCGATCATCTTCTCCTATGCCGCCAAGGCGGCCGCCAAGGAAGAGCTCGGCGAGGGTTCGGGCTACTGACTCTCCTCGGCCGCGCGACTGGTGGGCACCGCCGCAGGTCACCCGACGCGTGTTTCGAGCACACCCCAGACAGGTTCCGACTTGTACTCCGGGCCTTCCACGGCCCCGCAGGTGGGCATGGCAATGTGTCGTTGCATGGCCACGTCCACCGATACAGCCATGTCGACGCCGTCGGCAACAGAGTTGGCCAGCACATCGACTGTCGACTGCAGCGTGAGACGATCGTGGGAGACGAGCACCGGCGTTCGGTCACCGTCGAGCCAGTCCCAGCCGAATGCCGAGAACCCTTCACGGTCAGCGACCTGGGCCGCAGCGGCGTCGACGCTCACCGAACCCCGCATGTGGGTTCCGAGTGAAGTGCTGTCGCCCCTTCGATCCATGATGTCGACACACGATTGCCGATCCAGGTGGGCCCAGGACACGCCATGGGGAAACGACAACGCCGTCGGCGCGAACCTGTGCCCTCCGGCGTGAGACGTGCGCCAGATGCGCCGACGACCGTTGGGACCCACTGTGTCTGCACCACCCAAGGCGTCACGCACAGCATCGTGCAGTGCAGTCCCGGGGCCGCCACAGCACACGTCGCGCGTGCCGTGGGTGCACAGCAGGAGGTCGACGGTGCCTTCCTCGGGATCATCGCGCCACTGGTCGTGACCATGAAGCGCCCGGGAATCCCCGTCGACCAGCGCCCGGGCGAGGTCCGCCAGCGCTTCGCCGTCTTCGGAGGGCAGGAGCCACTCCCGCCGGTCGAAGGGACCTGCGGATGTGCCGTTGCGCTCGAACGCAATCACCCGTGTCCATTCGCGGCTCCGTTCGCACACCAATCCCTGCGGACGCCAGGTGCGCCCGTCGGGGCCTGCGATGGTCGCAGCGCCATCACCGAGCAGTGATGCGAACGGCTCACAGGCCGAGATGTCGCGGGGCCAGGGTGAGGAGACCTCGATCGCCAGGACGGCATCCCAATGCGGAGCGGTACCGGCTGGATCAACATCCTGTGCTGCGTGGGCCTCGGCACAGCGAACCTTTTCCAGCCGCAACCCTTCCGCCTGCTTCATCAGCGCAAGCCTAGGACCTGAGCGATGGCAGGCTGTCCCGGGGGCGTCCAGGTACACGACCCGTCGGATGATGCCCCGAGCAGCTGCTTTGTTACCGTTGGGTAACCAAGTATGCCAACAGGGCATCCCGACCGGACGGACGGCGCCATGCGGCTTCCCGCAGCGGAGCGAAGGGCACAACTCATCGAGACGGCGACAGCCGTGTTCGCCCAACAGGGCTTCTACTCGACGTCCATGAACGACGTGGCCGATGCAGCGGGGGTCACCAAGCCCGTGCTGTACCAGCACTTCTCGTCCAAGCGCGACCTCTATGTCGAACTGCTGACCGAGATCGGCAACCAACTGAGGGAGACGATCGCCAAGGCAACGGCTGATGCCGACGGTCCCCGCCAGCAGATCGAGATGGGCTTTCGCGCCTACTTCCACTACGTCGCCAACCACACCGACGCATTCAAGGTGCTCTTCGGCGCCGGATCGCGACGCGACCCGGAGTTCTCGTCACTCACGAGGGCGGTCGAGGGCTCGATCTCAGAGGCGATAGCCGAGTTGATCGTGGTGGACGGCAAGCCGGCGGAACACCGCGAGCTGCTGGCGCACACCATCGTGGGCATGACCGAAGCCGCCAGCCGCTACTGGCTCCAGCACGACCGCAAGCCGGACGTCGACGAGCTGGCCGAAGCAGTGGCAGGCCTCGCCTGGTTCGGCATGCGAGGAATAGAACCGGGCAACCGATAGCTGCTGCCAACACCTGCGGCGCGCTTGTAGCCTCCAGCTTGTGAGCAACGCCGAAGAGCACTTCGAAGTCATCGTCGAGATCCCGCAGGGCTCGATGAACAAGTACGAGATCGACCACGACTCCGGCGAGGTCTGGCTCGATCGCCACCTCTTCGCGGCAACGGTGTACCCCGCCGAGTACGGGTTCTTTCCCGGCACGCTTGCCGAGGACGGCGACCCACTCGATGCCCTGGTGCTTCTCGAGGACCCGACCTTCCCCGGCTGCCACATCCAGGCTCGGCCGGTCGCCGTGCTCGAGATGTCCGACGAGGCGGGACGGGACCTGAAGGTGTTGTGTGTTCCAGCGGCCGATCCCCGTTGGTCACAGATCACCGATCTCTCCGATGTCGACGAGTTCCTCCTAGCCGAGATCCGACACTTCTTCACGGTCTACAAGGACCTCGAGCCGGGCAAGGAAGCAACGATCGGCGGCTGGAGTGACAAGGAGGCCGCTGTTGCCGCCATCACCGCTGCCCGAGCTGCGCACGCCTGACCAGGAATCGGCCGGCCGATTAAGGTGCCTGCGATGACCGACCCCAGTGGAATCGACAAACTCGGCTGCTACCTGATGGCGGGTGCGGCAGCCGACCCTTCGACGATCACTGAAGAGGCGGCGCGGGCGGAAAGCCTCGGTTTCGGAACCGCGTTCATCTCGGAACGGTTCAACGTCAAGGAGGCGATAGCGCTGAGCGGCGCTGCAGTTGCTTCGACGTCCCGCATCCGCGTGGCTACCGCCGCCACGAACCACAACACCCGACACCCGCTCGTGAGTGCGAGCGCTGCGATGACACTGCACCGCATGAGCTCGGGTCGATTCACCCTTGGACTGGGCCGTGGCATCGAGCCGATCTTCGACCTCGCCGCGATTCCCCGGATCACCACCGCACAGATGGAGGACTTCGTCGGGCTCATGCGCCGACTGTGGCGGGGCGAAGTGGTCATCGGCCACGACGGCCCTGCGGGGTCCTATCCGCTCCTTCAACTCGGCAGCGAGTTCGACGACGAGATACAGATGCTGCTGTGCGGATTCGGCCCCAACAGCCTGGCACTGGGCGGCCGCTGCTTCGACGCCGTGGTGCTGCACACATACTTCACCGACGAGACCACCGCCCGGGCGGTGACTGCCGTTCGCGAATCAGCCGAGCGAGCGGGACGCGATCCCGAGTCGGTGCGCGTCTGGTCGTGCTTCGCGACGATCGGCGACCATCTCGACGAAGCGGCCCGTCTCCGCAAGACCGTCGGCAGGTTGGCCTCGTACCTCCAGGGATACGGCGACCTGCTCGTGCGGACCAACGGTTGGGATCCCGCCCTGCTCGATCGGTTCCGCGCCGACGAGACCGTGTCGCAGTTCCTGTCCGCCATCGACGCGTCAGCCACCACCGAGCAGCTCGAGGCGATCGCGGAAGTCGTGCCGCAGGAATGGCTCGAGCCGTCGGCGACGGGCTCGGCAGATCAATGCGCCGGATCGGTGAAGGCCCAGTTCGACCTCGGGG
>JBPCTP010000421.1:0-2634 GCA_051011615.1 Microthrixaceae bacterium
TTGCGCTTCCGAAGGTTCTTCTTCAGCCCTTCAGGGTCCGACGGCCGCCGCCGGTGTGGGTTGTACGCAGCGATCGCGTCAGCGACCTCTTCGAGCGACCCGAAACCGGTGCGGGCATTGGCCAGCATGAACTCCTTGACCCGGTCGGCGCCGGCTTGGTTCATCCGAGGCACGATGTCCACCAGCACGAGGCCGCTGATCGACCCCGGATGGCAGTCTCCTTCGAGCATCACGGCGGTCATCCCTCCGAGGGATGCCCCGACCGCCACCGGCTTCTTCCCGAGTTGGACGATCAACTCGGCTGCATCGTCGGCAAACGTCTTGAGCTGGTAGTCGCCTTCGGCGTTCCAGTCGGAGTCGCCGTGGCCCCGGAGGTCAACGGTGACGGCGTACATACCTCGCGCGGCGATGGCCCGCGCGGCACCTCCCCAGCTGTGGCGAGTCTGCCCGCCGCCGTGCAGAAAGAGAACCGCCTGGCCGGAAGGATCGCCCCAATGGTCAGCGACGAGGGTGACACCCGCGGTGAGTCGGTGGTGTTCGGTTCGGACTTCGACCGATGCCGCAGTCACAAGACGGTGCCTGCGGAGCGCAGGGCGGCAACAGCATCGGCGTCGTACCCCAGTTCGTCGAGCAGTTCGGAGGTGTGTTGGCCATGCGACGGGGCGGGCGTCAGCACGGATTCGCCGTCGCCCTCGAACCGAGCCCCCTGGCGGGGTACGCGCATCTGCCCCACGATCGGGTGGTCCACTTCCTGGATCGCACCGCGGGCAACGATCTGCGCGTCGTTGACCACCTCAGCAGGCTCGTAGACCGGCACAGCAGGAACGTCGGCCGCCTTGCAGCGCGCCACGACCTCCGTTGACGGAAAGGCGCTACACATCTCTCCGATCGCGTCGTACCAGGCAGAAGAGTTGGCATTGCGATCCGCTCCCGTTGCGAAGCGCTCGTCGGCGAGGATGTCGGCCCGATCGAGCGCGTTGCAGAGCCCTTGCCACTGCTTGTCGGTGCCCGTGGCCACCGACACCCACCCGTCGCTGCTGGGGAAGAGAACGTAGTGGCCCAACAGGTTGGGGAGATGCGTAGCGTCCTCATCGAGCAGAGTGGCGTGCATCATCACGTCAGGCCACAGAAACGCGACGTTGGCCTCGAGCATCGACATCTCGATGTGTTGGCCCCTGCCTGAGGTGTGCCGGCTGAACAGGGCGGCGGTGATGGCCTGGGCAGTCGTCATGGCGGCCACCTTGTCGGCAACGAACCCCTTGATCAGCGTGGGGGCACCGGCAACGGTCTGCCCCCCCGCCCAGCCAGAAAGTGCTTGGATGATCGGGTCATAGACAGGCTCTTCGGCGTACGGCCCGTCGAGGCCAAAGCCCGCCGACGACACGTACACCAGTGCTGCATTGTGCGCCATGACCGCTTCCGGGCCGAAACCCAACCGGTCCACGGCGCCTGGCCGGAACCCTTGGATGAACACATCAGCAGCGCCGAGCAGCTTCCAGAGCACCTCCTTGCCCTCATCCGCGGACAGATCGAGGGCAATCGAACGCTTGCCGGCGTTGGCGTTGGCGAACCAGCCGCTCATGCCGTTCTTGTTGCTCCCGTAGAACCGGAGACTGTCACCCGTCGCGGTGTCCTCGACCTTCACCACCGACGCCCCCTGGGTGGCCAAGAGATGGGTGCAGCCTGGTACGGCGATCATCGTGCCCATCTCCACGATGGTGATGCCCTCGAGTGGGCCCGGCATGGTGTGTCCTCCCCCGTGTGCTGACGGCGGCGAGCCTACAGCGCTGCTCCGGCACCGTGCCCACGATGCCCGCCGCCCAGCAGAGCTCCACTGGCCGCTGAGCCGGGCGGTGAGCCGTTCGGCTCATGTTGCTCGACTGTTGGGCCGGCTCCGCCGACACCCAGGCCAGGCGGGTGACGGATGACCGGCGCGCGCTGATGCCCGATCTCATGGAGAGCGCCACATGACCCGCCAGCGAGCCCGCACCAACTTCTCGACGATTCTCGCCGCCGTCCTTCTCGCTGCGATGTTGGTGACCGCGGTCGGCGAGGCGGGCGCAGCCCGTCCGGAGGACGCCGGCCCCCAGCGCGGGCTGGCAGCGATCACCCGCCTGGGCGATCGCCTCCCGGCGGTCGCAAGTGCCAATGGGCTCGATGCTCCGGGCCTCCGCAGGCTCTTCCTCCTCGACGACACACTGGCCGTGGACGCGAACGACGAGCTGCTCTACATCGACGAGCGCCCACCCGGAGAGCCCGAGCCCGCCGACTCGGCAGGCGCCGGGAGCGCCGAGGCACCACCGGTCACCGATCCTGCGTTCTTCCTCCATAGCCACCCAGGCGCGGACCACACCATCTACTTGGACTTCGACGGCCACACCGCCGAGGGCACCAGCTGGAACAACAGCACCCATCCGTCGATCACCACCGGCCCGTACAACACCGACGGCAACGCCAACTCGTGGAGCACGAACGAGCTCAACGTGATCCGCCAGTCGTGGGAACGGGTCGCCGAGGACTTCAGCCCGTTCGACGTGAACGTCACCACCGAGGACCCCGGCACCGAGGCCCTCCGGCGCTCGGGCAGCGGAGACACCCAGTGGGGTGTGCGGGTGGTGATCACTCCCGACGACT
>JBPCTP010000422.1:0-9168 GCA_051011615.1 Microthrixaceae bacterium
CGGCAGCCCATCGAAGGAATCTGCAACCCAGACGTCGCGTTCGCTGTCACCCATCGCCTCGAGCACCCCGCGCATGAGGATGGTGGCACCACCGCGCCATACGCCGGTTTCGATGAAGTCGCCCGGAACACCGTCACGGACAGCAGCGACACAACACTGCAGAACATTGTCGAGCCGTGCGGTTCCGATCATGGTCTCGGCGGTTGGAGGCCAGTCCCGACCCTCGGGCCGTGCCTCGTCATCCCCGCGTCGCACCAGGCGCCAGCTGTTCTCGCGAAGCAACGGCAGCAGCTCCTCGTTGCCGCCGGGAACGTCATCGAGCTTGACGTCCCACCACTCCTGGTCCAGGAACAGCTCCCTGGTCAGGCACCGACGCAGCAGGTCCAGGTAGCGACGGCCAATCGTGTCCAGTCCTGCGGCTGGCGGAATCGCACCATCGGGCATGTGGCGCAAGCTAGCCAGCAGTGGCTCGAGCCTCCAGATCGAGCAACTTTGACTTTGCGTCGATACCTCCCCCGAATCCGGTGAGGGTGCCATCGGCGCCGATGACCCGGTGGCACGGAATCACGATCGGAATCGAATTCGCGTTGTTGGCGCCGCCGACCGCCCTCACCGCCGTCGGGCGTCCGATGGTCGCAGCTATCTCGCCATAGGTGGCCGTCTGGCCGTAGGGGATGTCGCACAGCGCTGACCAGACCTGCATCTGGAATTCCGTTCCCGTCGGTTCGATGTCGATGTCGAAACTGCGACGGTCTCCTGCGAAGTACTCCTCCAGTTGCCGGCGAAGCTCCTCGAAGGGTCCGGCATCGGAGACCCAGTCAGCTTCGGGCTCCACCCGTTCGGTTGCGGTGAATCGCAGGCCGGTGATCATGCCGCCTCGCGAAGTCGCCCAAAGGGCGCCCACGGGTGAATCGATGAGTGTGTGGCTGGTGACCGTCTGGGTTGCGGCCCGGGTTGTCGTCTCGGTGCTGGTCTGGCTGAGGGTGTCGCTGCTCATGTGAACACACTGCCCCATCGCTGCGACACAGGTCGGACAGATCCGGACCTGATGCCCGACTCCGACGGAGATGTCCGAATCCGTCGCACCCACGTGTGGCCGACGTGCTTTGATCTGCAGATGGCCGTGAACGCAGTTGCAACCACCGGCATCTATTGCCAACCGGGCTGCGTGGCACGACCCGATCCGAGGAACGTCGCCGAGTTCGCCGTCCCCGCTGCGGCCGAGGCGGCCGGCTACCGCGCATGCCATCGCTGCCGTCCGTACCGAGACGACGAGCCGCCCGGAGTCATCGGCCCAGGACTTGTGTGCCGAGCGGTACAGATGGTCTGCGACGGCGCGCTCGACGAAGGCTCCGAGGCCGAGCTCGCCGCTGATGTCGGGGTGTCAGCGCGACACCTCCGTCGTCTGTTCACCGAGTACATCGGTGTGACTCCGGACGCGCTGGCCAGGTCACGGCGGGCGCACTTCGCGCGAAGGCTTCTCGATGAGACGGACCTGTCCGTTTCAGAAGTTGCGTTCGCCTCCGGATATGGCAGCGTCCGCCAGCTGCAACGAGCGTGCGCCGACACCTTTGGTGAATCGCCGTCTGCGCTACGGGCACGTCGCCGATCGACGGATCTCCTCGACGCCGATTCCGGCCTTCGGCTGCGGCTCTGGCACGCCAGCACGTACGACTGGGGCAGGCGACTGCGGGAGCTGGACTTCAGGACCACCGGCGACACCGATTCGGGCCGGGCCGCGGCGGTCGACGGGAACACCTATCGGTACAGGGTCGACTCCGATGCCGGCGAGGGCACGGTCGAGCTGCGGGCCGGCGGACCGGACCACCTGGAGATGCACGCTGATCTCAGGACCTGGGACGCACTGGTACACACGGTGCGCGCGGCGAGACGGATCGCGGGGCTGGACGAAACGCCAGTGGCTGCCTAGAAGTCGCGTGTGAAGTACAGCGACATCACGCGGTCGATCATTTCCGCTGTCAGTACAGGTGCCTCCTCCAGATAGGCGGAGATCGAGCGCGCCAGCTTGCACACCGTGCCCGGCAGGTACGCACGAAGCTCGCCGTCGCCCTGGGATCGGGCGAAGTGCCGCAGATGCTCTGCAGCCCCGTCAGCGACTTCGATTCCCATCGCTTCGGTCACCCGCCTGAGGATCTCGTCGAACTCGGGATCGCTGCACGCACCGACGAACACCTTCGAGTGGATGCGCCTGAAGAAGGCGTCGTCACCGAGCTTGGCCGGTTGCATGTTCGTCGACAGCACCACCTTGAGGTCGAACGGCACCTCGAACTTGCGTCCCATCAGCGTCAGGTAGTCGATACCTCGATCGAGCGGCACGATCCAGCGGTTGAGCAGTTCCTCCGGCGACGCGCTCTGACGGCCGAAGTCATCGATCACGAACACGCCGTTATTGGCCTTCAGTTGGAGCGGGGCCAGGTAGACCCCGGAATCTGCCTCCAGCTGGAGGTCCAGCATCCCGGCATGTAGCTCGCCGCCGGTCACCACCGCCGGCCGCAGGCAGGCGACCCACCGAGGGTCGAGCCCCTCGGGTTGCTCCGCGATCGGTTCGTGAAGGGTCGGGTCGAACACCGAGATGATCTGACCCTCGACCTCGATGCAATAGGGAATGAGCACGAAGTCGTCGTGGGTGCGCACGATGCGTTCGGCCACGCTGGTCTTGCCCGTGCCCGGAGGGCCGTAGAGGAACATCGCTCCGTCGCCGTGGATTGCCGGCCCCAGTTCATCGAGCAACTCCGCTTCGATCACCAGGTCTCCGAACGCCCGCTCCAACGACGCCCGGTTCAGCGAGCGATTCGGGTGCTGTGCACGAACCACCTCGTGATAGAACGCGAGCGATACCGGAATCGGCCCCGTGTAGCGGCACTCCGCCGAGCGTTGAGTGGCGTTGGCCTTGCCCAGGTCGGTCGCACTCACCACATACGCGCGGCCCTGCATGCCCTGGTACTCGATGAGGTTGCGATCCCTCATCGACGCCGAGAGCGTGTCGATGACTCCGGGATTTACATGGACCTTCCTGGCGATGTCGGTGGTGTCGGTGCGCACATCGGTGACGACCTGACGCAGCACGATGTCTTCCAACACCGCCATAGACACACCGAGAGCCTCAGGTGTCGCCGGCGCTCGAAGGCGCACCTCGAGCCCACGGTCGACCGCGTCGACCTCGGCTTCGGGCGCGGTTTGCTGCACGGCCTCCGGCGGCGCTAGCGGTGGAGCTGCGGGCATGGGCGGGGGTGCGGCTGAATCGCCACCAGGCGGCGCCGGAGGTGGCCATTCCGGCGGCGCCTCGAATGGCGGCGGCTGGTCCGCAAGTACGCTTTCTGACTCCAATGTGACCCCCTGGGGCGCGCAGTTGTTGCGGGGGTCGCGTTGAGACTCCCGACTGGTGCTTCGGTCCAGTGGTCATCGGCCGATCCGGAGCCGGCCTTGAGGGGCCTGTGGCCCCGGGGTCAGCTGGGTCGGTCGCCGATGATCGCCGCTCTTTCCATGACCCTCGGCTGGGGCCAGTAGTCCGACGATGCATAGTGCTGCGTCGAGCGGTTGTCCCACATGGCCACGGTGCCGGGCTCCCAACGGAGTCGGAACTGGTACTCGGCGATCTCGGCACGCGAGAACAGGTGATCGAGCAGCATCTCGGACTCATCGTCGTCCATGCCGACGATGTGGCTCGTGAAGATGCGGTTCACATACAGCACCTTCTCGCCGGACTCCGGATGAGTCCGCACGACCGGATGCTCCACTGCCGGGAAGTCGAACCTGGCGGCCTCACGGTCTTGTGGCGACATCGCTGCGCCGTAGCTGAGCATGAAGTCGTGCACGGCGGACAGCCCCTCGAGGCGTTCCTTCATCGAGTCGGTCAGACCGTTGTAGGCGGCCCCCATGTCTGCCCAGAGGGTGTCACCTCCGTAGGCCGGCACATCCACTGCCCTCAGCACCGCTCCCATGGCCGGCTCCTCGCGCCACGTGACGTCGGAGTGCCAGATGTTCTCGTAGCCGCCGACGGACTCGTCCTTGGCCAGGCGAACCAGGTACGGCGTTTCTTCGGTGCCACCGAGAAACGGGTGGTGCTCCAGCTCACCGAATCGTGACGCGAAGTTCGACTGACTCGAGGCGTCCAGGGCCTGGTCGCGAAACACGAGCACCTTGTGTGCGACCAGCGCTGCACGCAGTTCCGAAATGGTTGCATCGTCGAGGTCTGAGCCGAGGTCGATCCCCCCGATCGCTGCCCCGATCGTGGTACCGGCAGGAGTCAACTCGAACCTGGACCACTGCATCGCGTCGAGTTCGGCGCGTCGCTCGGCGAGGTGGGTGTGCGGCCCGAGCTCGGCGTTGCGTCGCCGTTTGATGTTGACCCGAGCCAGGCCGGCCAGAGCCTGTGGTGTTGTGGCCTGTTCGGCATCGGTCATCTGCATGGTGGCAGCACCCGTGTCCGTGTGTGCGTGAGTATCGGTGTCGACCATATTCACATGGTAGCAGAAACTAACTTGCTGGCAAGTTAGTTTCTCTCGGGCTGGGGTAGGCTGACGTGTAGGCAGCTGGGCACAGAGCCGACAGCTGGGCGCAGAGCAGATTGACTGGAAGAGCCATGACGGACACCACAGGGAGCTTCGAGGACTTCCTCGACGGTGCTATCGGCGCGGGTGCACCAGGTTCGCCCGAGGTTGTCACAGGCATCGTCGTCTGGCTGTCGCGCCTGGCACGTGCACACGAGTCAGTTGTTGCTCGCCTGAACGAGCAGCACGGCCTCCTTCGCTCGGAGACCGGCGTGCTGATCACTCTCTGGCTTGTCGGCGTCGACGGCGGGCTGCGCCCTTCCCTACTGGCCGCCGCGATGGAGCAGACCACCGGCGGAATGACAGCCACGCTCAAGCGCCTGGAGGGCGCAGGGCTCATCGAACGGGTGGCCGATCCCGCTGATGGTCGCGTACTGCTCGCCCGACTGACCGACAAGGGCCGTGAGATCGGCCTCGAGTCATTCGGCGACATGGCGCTCTGGTACGACGAAGCGCTCTCGGACGCCGACCAACAGACCCGTCAACAGATGCTCACCTCCGTCAAGGCTCTGTTCGGTGCGGTGGAGCGCAAACGCTTCTCCGACCGCACCTGAGCAACAGCGGCACACCCGAGCGCTGCCGGCCTCAACTACCTGATCGCGGACAGGACGGCCTCACCGGTCTTCGGGTTGTTGAGATAGGGCTCCGGATCGTGTGCTCGATGTCCGTTGTCGACCCGACGATCCTCCACCGAAGCACCGAACCGGGGCGCCAGCTCGCCCCCTCCGGTCGCCCGGTCGCCCACGGCGGCGACATTGACCCATCGTCTGAGCTGCTCTGGCCATGGCCTCAACGAGTCAGCATCGGGCTCCGGCAGCATGGAGTCGGTCATCGGTGAGCCAAGGGGCGAACCAAGGGTGACGAGCGTGTCGACGTCGAGCTGCGGGTTGTCAAGGATTGTGTTGTAGGACAGCACCGTCCCCAGCGAATGTGAAACGACCGCTCGGGCACCCTCTCCAATGGCATCAGCCAGCCGCTGTCTGCTGGTGGCGGCAACCTCCGGCTGGGTGGACAGGACCGTAACCAGGTCGACCGTTCTGTCGAAGGCAGCCTCGCTGGCTGCCTGCGACAGGGTCTCCAAACCTCCCCCATCCGCGAACGACTCCAGCATCTCGGAAGTCCCGGCGCGCGTCTTGGCCCAAGCATCCGCGTCCACTGTTTCCGGATCCAGGCGGAACAGGTCGCCGTAGAAGCAAACCGCCACCTCGTCCTCATCGATCCAGCCACCGTGATGCGCCAAACCGTCCCGCAGGGCCGGCAGCCAACGCGCTTTCAGCTCGTTGGGGCCCCAGAGTTCATTGAATGCACCGTGGACCATTACGACTCTTGCCATCTTCTCTCCTTTGCCAAGGTGGTTCCGGCGCTCAGAGGTCCTCGTGGTCCTCGTCCGCTGCCATCCTTGCAGCCGTTTCTGCATCTGCCCGGTGATACCCATCGAGCAGTTCCCGCTCGTGTTTGTGATTCGGATAACGGGTGGCGACGATTATCGCTCCCAATACCACCGCCGCGATCCCGGCGAGATAGGACCACTTCTGCCCGTCCACGAATGACTGCCGAGCGCCACCGATTATGGCCTCGGCGTACTGGGGATTCGCCTCGGCGGTCAGGGCCGCACTGGAGAACGACTTCTGCAGTTCGCTCTGCACCTGGTCGGTGAGCAGGGACTGGTCGGAGGCCGGAGCTTCGGCGATCAGCTTTCCGAATTCCCTGGCGTAGCCGGCCGTGAGCAGGGCCCCGAGCAACGACTGCATGATCGCTCCGCCGAGGTCACGCTGAAGGTCCGCCGTGGCCGAGGCCATGCCGGCCCTCCACACCGGCACCGAGCCGGTGAGCGAGTTGGACGCCGGTGTGCCTGCGAAGCCGACGCCGGCGCCGATGAACACATAGGCGAGGGCAACCCACGCGTAGTTGGTGGATTCATCCCACAGCAGCAGCATCGTTGTGAAACCGCCGAGCACGCACGCATAGCCGATCAGGAGTGTGTCCCGCGAGCCGATCGATCCCACGAGTCGAGCCGAACGCGGCGCAACCAGCACCATTGCCACGACCGCCGGCAGAATCGCGGCGCCGGCCTCCATGGGCTCGTAGCCGAGCACGTCCTGCAGGTACTGCTGGCCGATGAACATCGCGCCCATCAGGGATCCGAAGACGATCACGCCTGCAAGGCCTGCCACCCAGAAGGTGCGGCGGGCGGCCACGGACAGGTCATAGAGCGGATTTGGTGCCCTGCGTTGGCGCCACACGAAGAGACCGCCGAACACGAGCCCGATCGCACCGAGGATTCCGGCCACGGGTTTGGCACCCGGCACAGGCGCGAAGTTGATCGCCAGCACGAGCCCCGCAACGAAGAACACCGACAGCACACCGCCCAGGTTGTCCACCTCGTCGGTCGACTCGTTGATGTGATTCGGAAGCAACACCGCCGCGAGCAAGAGGGCGACAACGGCCAGGGGCAGCGTGATCAGGAACACCGAACCCCACCATGCGACCTCCAGGAGTGCTCCGGCACCCAGCGGACCCAACGCCGAGAAGCCACCTCCGATCGCCGACCAGAGGGCAATGGCCCGGGTGCGCTGCGAGCCGCTCCACAGAGCCGTGATCAGTGCGAGCGTCGTCGGGAACGCCATGCCCGCGGCAATGCCACCGGCCACCCGCGCGACCGTGAGCACCTCGATCGATGGCGCCCATGCGGCGACGAGGCTCGCCGGCACCGACAACGCCATGCCCAGAAGCACCATCTGCTTGCGGCCATAGCGGTCTCCGAGGGCGCCCAACCACAGCACCGACGCCGCGAGACCCAACGAGAAGCCCACGGCAACGAGGTTCAGGCCGGTCTGTGACGCATCGAAGTGGGCGCCGATATCGGGCAGCGCCACGTTGGCAACGGCCAGGTTCAGGTTCGCCACAGCGGCGACGAGGATCAGCGCTACGAGCACCAGCGGGGCGTGATCCGGGGCACTGCCCGACTCGACCTCGTCGGTTCCTCCCGCGCCCGCTCCGTGAGCGGCCGCCGTGGTGTCCGTCATCGCCACATGTTTCCACCCCGCCGGACTGCCTGCTGCGATGCAGCGCCGACGCAGACCCGCAATGATGGTCGACCATGCGACTACTCGTGACAGGCGGAACCGGATTTCTGGGCACCGCTGTCATCGCCGCAGCGGATGCCGCCGGCCATGACGTGATTGCAGCGCGCCACAACTCTCCGCCTCCCATGGAAGGTCCCCGTCCCTCCGGTTGGGTCATGCTCGACGTCACCGATCCCCACTCGGTGACGAGCGCCCTGGAGGGCGCCGACGCGGTTGTGCACACCGCGTACCGCCACAGCGGCGATGGGGTTGAGAAAGTGAACGTCACTGGTGCCGCAGTGGTCGCGAAGGCGACCGACATCGCCGGAGTGCGGCTCGTGCACGTCTCGAGCGACGTCGTGTTCGCAGGCAAGCCCCCCAGGACGGAGGGCTATCAAGAGGCCGATCGTCCGGATCCCGTCGAGGGTTTCGACTACGGACAACAGAAGGCATCGGCGGAGCGTCTAGTGCGGGCGGCACACCCCGGGGCCACCATCGCGCGCACAACCCTTCTCTACGACGGAGAAGGCGGCAGCTCACTGGAGCGGATGGTCATCTCTTCGGCTCATCCCGGCAGCGACACCGCCCACTTCACCGACGAGTACCGATGCCCGGTGCACGTCGACGACGTAGCGTCCGCACTGGTCCAGCTCGCCGAGACCGAGGGTGAGTCGTCGCCACAGGTGGCGCACCTCGGTGGTCCCGCCCGCATGAGCCGTGCAGAGATCGCGAGGGCATTGGCGCCGCACCTGGGCATCGATCCGGAGGCCATGCGCACCGCCTCCTCCGCGGAGTCACCCGGCGACCGGCCAGCCGACCTGACGCTGGACTCGTCTTTCGCCCGGCAGCTGCTCGGCTTCACCCCGCGGAACCTTTGAGCCCGACACCAGTCCCGACCTAGCCCTTGTGTGGCGGCAGGACGCAGGCGGCGTCCAGACCGTAGATCCGGTTGATTCTTCCGAAGGTCAACCAAGAACCCACCGACATCGACAGTTCAACGAGTTCCTCGTCGGTGTATTCGTCGCGAAGGCGCGTCCAGAACTCGTCGTCGATTCCGTGATGGTCGAGGGCGAACCGTTCGGCGAACTCGGCTGCCAGCTTCGAGCGGTCGTCCAGCCGTTCCGAGCTGCGCCAGTTCTCGACCTCGCCCATGTACCAGTCGGGCACGGTCTCGCCCTCGCGATCAGTCCGCCAATCGAGACAGAACATGCAGCCGTTGATCTGCGCGATTCGCAGCCGGGCAGCTTCGAACTCGTGCAGGCCGAGCGAGCTGTGTTCGTAGACGGCTCCCGAGAATGCCGCGGCGGCAGGGCCGATCCCCGGCACCATCGTTCCCCATACGTGCATGATCGGATCCGCACCGTCTGGAATGTCCAGGAACATCTCATCGGAAGAGCGCCCGGCGGCCTGTGCAGGGGCCTCTTCGGCGCTCATGTTGTGATCCTTCCGGTGCCCGGGGTGATCGGCACATCCGTTGCGTCGTAGATTCCGGCCCGCCGCTCGAGCAACCACGGGATCGCACCCACGAGGCG
>JBPCTP010000423.1:0-3459 GCA_051011615.1 Microthrixaceae bacterium
ATCTCGAGCAGCTCCGCATCGCGGTCGTCCACTGCGGCAGCACCGATGGTCTGTGTGGCGCCCCCGAGCTCGACCGGCAGTTGTTCCAGGAACGAGGAACCCGCCACGTCGTCTCGGCTCAGTGCCGCCCCCAGCGTCTCGGGACACCACACGGTCACCCTTGCAATCGGTGAGGAGTCGGCAAGGTGTACCCGCTCGACTTCAAGCACGGTCTTCTCTGCCAGCAACCCGCGCACCCGGTCGGGCGCGTCAACGAAGCCGAACGACACGATCCTGCGTTCGGAGTTGCGTCCGGCTGCTGCGAGTTGTGCATCGATGGTGGCAAGGCGCGACAGGTCCGCCCGCAACGGCTCCGCACACACGCTCCAACCGAATCCCTGACGCGATTCGACCAGCCCCTCGGCCCTGAGCAGTTCCAGCGCCCGGCGAATCGTCACCCTGCTCGCCTCGTACTGAGAGGACAGCTCGGCTTCGGACGGGAGCACTCCCCCATCGGTGAAATCACGGTGTGCAAGCCTGTTGCGCAGGTCTTCTGCGATCTGCTGGTAGCGGATGGGCCTCACGGACATGTATTGTACTTGTATTGTCACTCTTTGGCATCGACTCGACTGGATGCGCTGCTTTCGCACCCGCCATCCGGTCACCGGACACAGACTCACCCCACCCAGACACAGACCGACCCAGACAGAAGGGCACCACCATGGCCGTTACCGCAGGAACCCCGATCGAACTCGTCCGTGAGGCCTACAGGCGATTCGACGAACGCATCGACGGCGCCCGTGAGCAGTTGGGTCGTCCGTTGACTCTCGCCGAGAAGATCCTCATCGCACACCTTGACGACCCCGCCGAGGAGTTCGACAGAGGCGTCACCTACAACGACCTCCGCCCTGACCGGGTCGCGATGCAGGACGCAACCGCCCAGATGGCGCTGCTTCAGTTCATGACTGCCGGACTGCCGGAGGTCGCAGTTCCGTCAACGGTGCATTGCGACCACCTGATCCAGGCCAAGGAGAACGGCAAGATCGACCTACTGGCAGCGGAACAGGGCAACTCCGAGGTCTATGACTTCCTGGAGTCGGTTTCGGCCAAGTACGGCCTGGGCTTCTGGAAGCCGGGGTCCGGCATCATCCACCAGGTCGTACTCGAGCAGTACGCGTTTCCCGGCGGAATGATGATCGGCACCGATTCACACACCCCGAACGCGGGCGGCCTCGGAATGGTTGCGATCGGTGTCGGTGGTGCCGACGCCGTCGACGTGATGACCGGCTTCCCGTTCAACGTGCGCTGGCCGAAGATGATCGGAGTACGCCTCACCGGTGAGCTCAACGGTTGGTCGTCACCCAAGGACGTGATCCTCAAGGTCGCGGAGATCCTCACCGTCAAGGGCGGTACCGGGGCGATCGTGGAGTACTTCGGTCCCGGCGCGAATGCCATCTCCGCCACGGGCAAGGCGACCATCTGCAACATGGGCGCTGAGATCGGTGCCACGACCTCCTTGTTCGGGTTCGACGACGCCATGGTGCGCTACCTCAAGTCCACTGGTCGCGAGGACATCGCAGATGCAGCCCAGGCCATAGCGCACCACCTGCGCTCCGACGACGAGGCGATGGTCGCAGCCGAGGATCACTACGACCAGGTCATCGAGATCGACCTCTCGACGCTCCAGCCACACATCAACGGCCCGGCAACCCCCGACCTGGCCCGGCCGGTGGGCGACCTCGGCGAAGAGGCCCAGCGCGAAGGATGGCCACTCGAGCCCTCCGCTGCGCTGGTCGGCTCGTGCACCAACTCGTCCTATGAGGACATCAGCCGAGCCGCCTCGATACTGCGAAACGCCGCGGATGCAGGGCTCAGGGTGAGAACACCGCTCCTGATCACGCCGGGTTCGGAACAGGTGCGTGCCACCATCGAGCGCGACGGTCTGCTCGAGGTGTTCGAAGCTGCCGGGGCGACCGTGCTCGCCAACGCATGCGGGCCGTGCATCGGCCAGTGGTCCCGACCCGAGTCCGTGACCTCGGAACTGAACACCATCGTCACCTCCTACAACCGCAACTTCCCGAAACGTAACGATGGCTCGGTGAACACACTCGCGTTCGTGACCTCACCCGAAACAGTTGTCGCCATCGCACTGGCGGGCACGCTCGACTTCAATCCCCTCACCGACACCCTCACCAACACCTCCGGGGAGGAGGTCAGCCTGGTCGTGCCCGTTGGAGAGGAGCTCCCCGCCCAGGGCTTCACCCCGGGGGAGTCCGGATTCATCGCACCACCGGCGGACGGCTCGGGCGTCGATGTGGTGGTCAGCCCCGATTCCGAGCGACTCCAGCTGCTGGAACCATTCGCCGCCTGGGACGGCCAGGACTACCTGGACCTCCCCATCCTGCTCAAGGCCCAGGGCAAGTGCACCACCGACCACATCTCCATGGCAGGACCCTGGCTCAAGTACAGGGGCCACCTCGAGAACATCTCGGGAAATCTCTTCCTCGGAGCGATCAACGCGTTCACCGGAGCGGCGGGTGAAGGCAAGGACCAGCTGGACGGCGAGACCAAACCGTTCCCGGAGATCGCCCGCCACTACCACGAGGCAGGTCAGCCCTGGGTGGCGGTCGGTGACGAGAACTGGGGCGAGGGCTCCAGCCGCGAACACGCTGCGATGGAGCCGAGGTTCCGTGATGCCAAGGCGATCATCGTGCGTTCATTCGCGCGGATCCACGAGACCAATCTCAAGAAGCAGGGCGTGCTCGGACTCACCTTCGCCGAGCCGGGAACCTACGACTCGATCGAGGAGGACGACCGCATCAGCATCACAGGCCTCGCCGACCTCGCACCGGGCAAGCCCGTGCGTTGTGAACTCACCAAGCCCGACGGCTCGAGGCTCGAGTTCCACTGCAACCACACGATGAGCGAGGAGCACATCGAGTGGTTCAAGGCCGGCTCTGCACTCAACATCATCCGCGAACGCACCGGCTAGCGCTTCGACCAGCAACCGCCCCTTTCACGCATCCCCCAGTGCGGCGCTTGGCCTCACCGGCCCGAAGCCGAGCGTCGAAGTTCAGTCAGCGCCGGGGCGACGATCGCCCTCGTGTGAAGCGGCGTCGTCGAAGCCGCTGGGCACCTTGCCATCCGGGTAGGTGGCCGCCATCTCCTCGGGGGTTGGGTCGTGCGCCTCACGAGCCTCGCGGGGAAGCAGGTCCACAATTGCGGACATCATCGCTGCGGTGTCGGAATCGACATCCTCGCCCTTGGTCGCGACCGCCTCGCCCACTCGGATCTGCACGGTGGGTGGGGCCAGCAGATTCGTCATGTTCGGGGCCTTGGCAGCCCGCGGCCACACGCGTTCGGTGCCCCAGATTCCGACCGGGATGATCGGCGCACCGGTTGCATGGGCGAGTTTCACAGCGCCCCAACGCCCCTTGAGCTCAGGGTCGAAGAACGCAGGCCCGCGAGGAATCGTGCCCT
>JBPCTP010000424.1:0-3327 GCA_051011615.1 Microthrixaceae bacterium
GCGCGAGGCTGCACCACGACAGGGTGGGTAGCGGATTTCCGTGCGCTCGATTCCAACACTCGATCGTATGGGTCATCGAGAGGTGATCCACGCGCGACATGAAGCCGTATGAATCGTTGGCGCAACCATCTGCGTCGAGGTGGCTGACTTCATCGAGGGGCGGTAGTCCGCTGGCATCTCCGTCTCGGGCCAGCCCGAAGGTGGAGAAGTCAGCACCGGTGTCGCAGAACTCGAAGCTCGCGGAGTTGAAGGAGTCGGGTCGCGACCGCTTCACGGCTTGGAACAACGTCTCCACCTCGCTCGACAGGTGAACCATCGCATGGAACATCTGGTCCAGCTCGAGAAGGTCAACCGCTTCGGTGGTTGCGGAATCGATCCAGGCATTGTGAAGGATCCCCGAGTGCCCGGGGTGTGCGCCGGTGAGGGCAGAAGTGTGGTTGGCCAGTGTCGCTGTGGGCAGCGACGAAACGGCACCATGGGTGAATGTCGTGCCCCGCCGGGTGATTGCAGCGAGATTGGGTGCCTCGCCCGAGGCGATCACATCCGCCAACAGGTTCGCGTTGCAGCCGTCGAGCAGGAACACCACCGCGTGCTTCGCGACCGTGCCGTCGAGGATGCCTTCCTCGACATCGCCGTCCTGGCGGGCCAACAGGGCTTCGGGGCGTGGCACACCAGTCGGCCCGACCGCATGAGGGCGCGGCTCGACCCCAAGGGCTGCGGCAATTGTGGGTGCGATGTTGATGACCCGTGTCGCCCCGTCGACGGCGCCGAGGGAATGGATGCCGGCGCCCGACGCCATGAAGGGAGCTCGGGCCTGCACGGCGGCCAGCGAACCGTGCTGGCCGTCATGTCCGTAGTTGTGTGCTGCCGTGTGCAGGCCCACGAGGTCCGGCGCGTGAGGGGCGTCGAAAAACTGCGCGATGGAGTCGAAAGCGTGCGGGTAGGCGTTGCGGCTCCGCGCCGGCAGCATCTCGGAGGCCTCGTTGTCGAGGCCGAGGAAGCGGTCGGTCGACTGGTCGGCCAGTGGGTCCGTTCCAGTCGTGGCCACCCGTTCGTATGAGAACTTGTTCTCCTGCGCGGCTCGCCTGAACTCGACTGAGCCGTCCGCCGATGCCGCCCGGTAGCTGTCGGCGGCAGTTCGGCGAAGCACCATCTCGACGCGATCTGACAGTGTCGCGTCCCAGAGCGCGGCCTCCATGAGGTCCCCCTGGGCGTCCTTGGTTCCTCCATCGATGCCGTTCGAATCTGGCCCGGGCGTCATCCGGGGTCGCTCCCGCCGCCCAGCTCGTCTTTTCGTTGCTGCCAACCCTGCAACATCGTGGCGAAGTGAGCCGGGTTGTATATGTCCTCCTCGTAGGAGAACAGGCCGCCTCCCGCGTACTTCAGCAGCGTGAAGTTGTACTCCTGGTGCAACGAACCATCTCCGGGGTCGGCCATGCGGTTCCACACCTGGCAGACGATCCAGCCCCTCTCCTCGTCGATGACGTACCACTCGATGGGGAAGTGCGGCATGTCGCTGCCCGGCGGAGTCGACATCGTCTCGGTGATCCAATGCAGGATCGCGTCACGACCACCCATGCGGCCGTAGAGATGCTCCACATAGGTGGCATCTTCGGTGAAGCAATTGGCCCATCGGGTCCAATCGCCGGTCGTGCCTCCCTCGAGCGCCGCCGACTGGTAGGCGTCGAACGCGTCCTCGAGTTCCTCGCGGCTCCATCTACCCATGTGGGATCCTGACCTGTCGGATTGCAGCTGCCTGATGTGGCGAGCTTGGCTGCGCTCAGATTAGAGGGTTGGGCGCAGCCTCGGCCTGCGGTGTCACAGCAGCCCAGTGATCCTTGCCAGCAGATCGTCGTATGACTCGAGTGCCGGGTAGTCGGGGAATTCGTCGATCACGTTCGTCGGCGCGCGGAACAGGAAGCCGTGATCGGCCTCGGACAGCATCGTCGTGTCGTTGTAGGAGTCACCTGCGGCGATCACCTGGTAGTTGAGGCCGTGGAAGGCCTTGACCGCGTTGCGCTTCTGGTCGGTCTGACGCAATCGGTAGTCGGCGATCGCCCCGGAATCGTCCACGAGGAGTGAATGGCAGAACACCGTCGGCAAGCCGAGCTGTGCCATGAAGGGTCGGGCGAACTCCTCGAAGGTGTCCGACAGGATGATCAGCTGTGTCAACGATCGCAGTTCATCGAGAAACGCTCTTGCCCCATCCAGAGGTGTGAGCGTCGCGATGACCTTCTCCACGTCGGCCATCTTGAGGTCGTTTCGCCCCAGGACATCAAGGCGCCACTTCATCAACACGTCGTAGTCCGGTTCATCGCGGGTTGTGCGGCGCAGGTCGTCGATGCCCGTCGCCTCTGCGGTGGCGATCCACACCTCGGGGATCAGCACGCCTTCGAGGTCCAGGGTCACCAGTGTCTGCCGTCTGGGCGAGTCGCTCATGCGCCCAGTGTTGCCACGCTTTCGCCGGGGCGCCAGTACGGTGCTTCGTCGATGGACAATGCTGCGGATCGACTCATGGAAGGTGGCGATGAACTGGGGCGCACCGACGCCCTGCTGGTGAGCCGGGGCGGGCAGATCGTGCTGGAGCGCTACGGACCGGAGATCGACGAGTCGACCACGTTGCGGTCATGGTCCATGGCCAAGTCGATGCTCCATGCTGCAGTCGGGATACTCGTCGATCGCGGCGAGCTGAATCCTGACCTGCCTGCAGCGGTGCCGGAATGGTCCGCTTCGGGCGACCCCCGAAGTGGGATAACGCTGTGGGATCTCCTCCGCATGCGACCAGGACTGAAATGGAACGAGGACTACGTCGATGGCGAAGGCTCCGATGTGATCGAGATGCTCTTCGCCAGAGAGTGGGATCCGGTAGCCGACACCGGTGGCTACGCGGCCGACAAACCACTGGCCGCCCCACCCGACACGGTGCTCAACTACTCGAGCGGTACTTCCAACATCGTCTCGCGGATAGTTCGCGACGTTGTCGGGCGCGGTGACGACTACGAAACCTGGCTGAGACAGGAACTGTTCGGTCCACTCGGGATGGCTTCCGCCGCGCCCAGATTCGACGAGGTCGGAACATGGATCGCATCCTCGTATTGCTTCTGTACCGCCCGCGACTTCGCGAAGTTCGGTGAGCTGTACCGCCACGACGGTGTCACGGCTGAGGGTGAACGGGTCCTGCCCGAGGGCTGGGCCGACCACGGGCGCACCCAGGTCGCCCACGACCCCACCGACGACCTCGAGCACGGGTTCGGCTACGGCCGGCACTGGTGGATGTGGCCGCAGTACCCGCGATCGATGGCTGCGCACGGATACGAGGGTCAATTC
>JBPCTP010000425.1:0-8617 GCA_051011615.1 Microthrixaceae bacterium
CTCAGGGGGAGCCCAACCGGCCGACGAGACCGGAAGCACGCGCAACGGGGTGCTCGACCGCTTCGCGCAGCCGTTCCTCCGAAGCGATGATCGACACGGATCGCCTGGCCCTGGTCACCGCTGTGTAGAGCAACTCGCGGGTCAGTATCGGGGAGCCGCGGTCCGGGAGGGAGACGATCACCTCGGGGAATTCCGAGCCCTGACTCTTGTGAATCGTCATGGCCCACCAGGGCTCCGTCGAACCAAGGCGGGCCGGGAGCACATGACGGGCGTTGTCTCCGGACCCAACGGCAACCATGCGCTCACCATCGTCATCGACCACCACCCCGACATCGCCGTTGGCAACACCCACGATCGGGTCGTTGGCCGTGATCAGAACCGGCTTGCCCACATACCAGCGTTCACCTCGGCGCAGGCTGCTGCCATCACCCTCGACCGCATCAGCCACGGCCGATTCGATTCGATCCGTCCAGTCGTAGAGGCCGAAGTCACCCCGTCGGGTGGCAGCGAGGAGCTTGGCCTCTGAAGCGAAGCGGGTCGCTGCAGCCGAGTCGCCACCGCGAGCAGCGCGCACGACCTCGGTACCGTCGATTGCGAGGCGGGTGGTCACCGCCTCAAGTGCTCCGGAGTCCGATGGGTCGATTCGTTCCACCGACTCGGTGTCGAGCGGAAGCCGCTGGGCGCCTGCGTCGTCGCTCGGTCCGTGACTTCGCAGGATCCCGAGCGCGCGGTCGGCGTCACCAACCCGCACCGCCTCCGCAAGCGACGCAATGGGGGAGGCGGAGCCGAAGCGGTGCACCCGCGTGAGGACCGTCAGGTGTTCCTCCAAGGGCGAGCCCGGCATCGACGCCGCGGCCACTATGTCGCCCAGCACCGTGCCTGCCTCGACGCTCGCGAGTTGGTTGGGGTCACCGACGAGCACCAGCGTCGTTTCGGGACGTAGTGCGTCGAGCAGATGGGCCATCAACGAAACGTCCACCATCGACGTTTCGTCCAGCACCACCATGTCGACCTCGAGCGGTTCGGCGGCATTGGCTCTGAACCCCACCCCGGGGATTGCTCCCAACAGGCGGTGGATCGTGGTGGCCGGCGCGCACGGAGACTCGCGCTCGCCCAGGGAACTCGAGACTGCTTCGGTCAGGCGAGCCGCTGCCTTGCCGGTGGGGGCTGCCAGTGCGATGCGCGGAGCGTCCTGCCCGCAGGCCTGCGCCAGGTCCGCGGCGACGAGCAGCAACTTGGCCACTGTTGTCGTCTTCCCGGTCCCCGGGCCACCGGCGATCACCGACAGTGTTGAGCGCATGGCCAGCGCAGCAGCCTGACGTTGCAGGTCGGGTACCTGACCGCGCAACGGGCCGCCCGGACTGTCCGGCTCGCCTTCAGGCGGTCCGAAGTGTGTATCCAGCGCCACATCCACCTGCGCGTTCGTGGCCGATGTGAAGAAGGCGCTGCCGCGCAGGGCCGCCCTGCGGAGCAGCGAAGCCGCTACAGCTTCCTCGTGGCTCCAGTAGCGCTGCAGGTACAGCCGGGTTCCATCCCAGATGAGGGGTCTCAGTGGAAGCTGCCCGGCACTGGCGGGATCACTGACCACATCGGGGCAGGCCTCGAGTGCGACGCTCCAGTCCGCTGGTGCCGGCCAGGGAAGCTCCGCAGGGTCACGATCCTCGACGGTCCGTGGGCTTCCTTCGGCAAGAGCGGTGCCGGCAACCTCTTCGAGCACCACACAGATGTGCCCCATCCTCGGGCCCCGTGCCGCAACCGCCACTGCCAGCAGCACCTCTCGGGAGGTTTGCGGTGCCAGCCTGGCAATGGTTGCGGCGAGGTGGACTTCAGCCTGGTTGAACACCCCGGCTTCCACGAACTCGGAGAGGAACCCGACCACTTCCGGCACTGCACGGTTGGTGGCGCTGAGCGAGGTGGTGCTCATTGTCGGCTACCGGACGTGGATGCGAGCGGGTGGCGAGCATCGAGCAGGTCGCTGAGCTCTTGGATCAGCCCGGAAGGCGGCACCCAGGTGCACACGCCCTCCGGGGACCCTCCGGCGTCGATCGCAGTGCCGTCGAGTGTTGCCACGTCCGGGCCGGTCATGCCCCGCAGGAACAGGTAGGCGATGCCGCCGAGGTTCACTTCCGGGTCGTAGCCCGCAAGACGCCAACGCAGGTAGCGGTGCACTGCGACGCTGTACAGCAACGCCTGGAGCAGGTAGTGGTGCTCCATCATCGAGCGCTGCATGGCGGCTGCCCCGTAGTCGCCGGGCCGTGGGGCGACGCCGTGGTCGTGCAGTCGGTTGGTCTTGTAGTCGACGACCATGAACCGATCCGTCGGGCTCTCGGAGGGCGCGCCCGGCAACCGGACAACCGCATCGATCGAACCCGTGAGGTGGCCCTGAAGGTCCACCCGGAACACTCCGTCGGCGAGGTGCGCCGCCCACGGCCGGAACGGATCACAAGGTTCGAGGTGCTCGAGGAGAAGCCGTGCGATGTCGCGATCGGTTGGCGCCGGTCGGGCAGAGCCCTCGAGGTCGGTACTGCCGAGGTTGAGTTCGAAGGTCATCTCGTCCAGGCGATCCGCCTGAGGAATGTCGGCGAGTCTCGTGCCCGAAGCGGATTCCGTGGAGAACAGCGGTCCCAACGGAGTCCGAATGACGCGGGTCAGACCGTCGACCAGAAGGTCCGAGCCAGCTCGCTCTGCATCGGGATCTCCGGGCGGCCGTTCGTCACCCACCGGCCGCAGGCTCAGTGAGCGCCAGCCTCGCTGTCGCTCCACGGAGTCGCCGACTTCACTCTCGAGGTCGTCGGCCGCGAAGTCGACTGTCTCGAGTACGTCGTGAGCCAACGTGCCGAACGCGGCCCCGGCAGGAAGCCATGCGAGCGGGGATGTCGGAGAATCCGCCGGACCAACCGCCGCTTCGCTCAGGGAAGGGACAGGAGTTGTCCCAGCGAGGTCGGGATCGCCGATGGACAGGTCATGACCGAGACCGACATCGGGAGGTCGTTGCTCGTCGTCGGCCCCTTCGTCGTCAATGGTGACATCCCACGGGTCGCCCTCGGTGCGGTCGCGGCTGACCATCGCGCTGAACGACCAGCGCGAACGATCGCGGCGCAACGACGTCTCCGCTCGGCGGCTCAACCGTGCCGCTGCCAAGGGAGGCTTCACGATGCCCTCGGATGGATCCACCCAGCGCGCCACGTCGTCGCGTGGGTCGCCCGCGTCTCGAACCGTGATCCCTCCACCGGAGATGTCCACGAAGTGCCGGAGCTTCTCGAGCGTGGCGTCGTGCGCCGGCAGATCGTCCTTGAGTGTCGACCTCTCGAACAGCTGATCGGAAATGCTCCCGTCGTCGGAACGAGCGAACAAGACCTTTGCCAATGCGGACTTGGGTGCCGAACTGGAGTTCACCCACCACACGGTGGTGTGGTGGCGGGCCCGGGTGAGTGCGACATACAGCAGCCTCATCTCCTCCGCCGACTGCTCGCGTGCGGCGAGCTGGACCTGCGTCTTCATGGCCTTGCCGGCCTTGCTCGGCGCCCGTACGTCGAAGACACGCTGGCCGGTGGCGGGGTCGTGGTAGTCGATCTCGCCGCTGGATCCGACCCACATGTTCGGACACAACACGACCGGAAACTCGAGTCCCTTGGCAACCCAGACCGTCATGATCTGAACGGCCTGGGCGTCGGATTCGACTCGCCTCGAGGTCACGTCGGTGTCGCGGTCGGTGTCAACCTGCACGTCTACTCCCTTGCGCAGGCCGCCGAGCGAACCCAGGAGCCCGGCGGCGCTGACGGCCCCGTCGCCGACCGACAGGCGGAGCAGTTCACCGAGGTGTTCCAGGTCGGTGACCGAGCGGTCTCCGTCAGGTTCGACCAACAGTCGCTGGACAACAGCCGACTCCTCCCAGACGGTCCGCAGAAACTCGACGACTCCCTGCGTGTTGAGCGCCGCGGACCACGAGACGCGTTGCTCCTGAAGCAGGCCGATGTCGATCTCGCTCGCCGAGGCCAGCCAGAGCGGTGATCGCCCACCGAACCACGATGCCGCGAAAGTCCGGGCGCGACGCTGGTCGGATGGCCGCACCATTGCCTCGAGCAGCCACGTGAGCTGTTCTGCTGCGGGACTCTCGACCACGCTCGCACCTCGGGCGAGGACGGCCGGCACCCCGCGTGCGAGCAATGCGGATTGCACCTGTTGGGCCGAGTTGTTGGACCTCACCAACACAGCCACGTCCCTCGGCTCCAGCGGGCGGGTCGATCCGGCCGGCGCGTTCGGGGCGTCGTCGGGAAGGACACAGGTGTCGAGCAGCTCGATGGTTCGCGACACCAGATCCGCGATGGCAGCGGAGCGGGCGTTCGCTGCGACGATCAAGCCCTTGTCGTTTTGCAGCTGTGGCGAGGTCAGGCAACGGATCTCCAGTCCGGTCACGGGCTCGTCGCCGAGATCAACGCGCCGGAGCCTCTGACGCTCGTGACCCTCCGCCACTGCAACCCGGGAATACGTGATCGGATCGCCGAACGTGACCCCTTCGAACAGAGCTGCAGTGGCATCCAGCACGGGAGCGTCTGAGCGCCAGTTCGTCTCCAGGGTTCGCTTGTCGATTCCCCTGGTGGTCTCGACCGCGGAGATGTAGGTGGACACGTCGGCTCCACGGAAGGAATAGATCGCCTGCTTCGGGTCGCCGACCAGCACCAGCGAGGTGCGGTCATCGACCCCATTGGCAGAGGAGACACCTTCTGCTCCGGCCGCGAAGAGGGTGCGGAACACCTGCCATTGCACGGGATCGGTGTCCTGGAACTCGTCGATGAGCACGACACCGAAGCGGCGTCGCAGAACCGCGGTGGCGGCAGCGCCTGTGCCCTGAGCGGAAAGGGCTTCGCCAAGGCGTACCAGCAGGTCATCGAAGCTCTGGGTACCCGAATCACGCCGTCGGGTGCGCATCACCTCCACCGCGCGGCGAACCAGTGATGCAAGAACAACGGCGTCCGCCGGGGATTCGGTATCGCCGTCGACGGGTGTGATCACCACGTCGGGCGAACCCAGGACGCTCTTGACCCGTGCCGTGAAGGTGGTCCAGGTGGGCAGATTGGCCGTTATGGTCGGATCGACAGCTGCCGCGACGAGGATGTCGCTGCACGCCTCCACGAGCCGCTCATCGGTGTCCTCCACGAAGCGCAGGTCGCCTGAGGTTCCGGATCCAACGCCCAGCGCACCGAGGAGTTGGGCGGCGAACCCGTGGATGGTCGTGATGGTGGCAGCGTCGAACTCGCTGAGTGCGACCTCGAGTCGGAGGAGCCGCTGCTGGAGTGTCCCGCCGGGTGCCTCCGGTGAGGCGAGCCAGGAGAGAAACGCGTCGTCAGCGTCGGCCTCTCCTGCGGACAGGTGTGCCGCCAGATGCGCTGCTGCCGCTGCGACGCGGTCACGCACGCGCGCGCGCAGCTCTCCGGTGGCTGCCCGGGTGAAGGTGACCATGAGCAGCTCTGACGCAGTGACCCGGCCCTCGGCGAGGTAGCGGGTGGCCAGGCCGGCGAGTGCGTAGGTCTTGCCCGTTCCGGCGCTCGCCTCGACGGACAACAGGCCATCCGGTAGCTCGTCGAACGGATCGAACGGGCGAACCGGACCAATCACCTCGCTCATGACTCCTCCCACGGGACCTGCTCGGTGGCCTCATCGAGAGTGCCGAAGAGGTACCGGGCGTACCGGGACAAGCGGTCGCTCTCGTCGCCCGGGGGATCACCGTCGAGCACCGGCAACTTCGCGAGATCCGCGCCCGAGAGGTGGCCGAACGCGAGCACCTCCGCTTCGTCGGGGTTGCTGTAGGGACTGCTCCCGGGCCAATCGAGGTCGGCCCCCGGCTTCTGGTACGCCTGCAACGAGAGCTTGCGGAACAACGGCAGCGGCTCACACAGGGCGCGCCGGTACAGATCGACCACGACCTCGATGGATCGGCGTGCTGCCTCGGCTGGGTCATCGGCGTTGAGGCGCATCGTGGTCACCTCGACCTGACCGACGCCGGCAACACCGTCGACCTTGCGGGACTTCTTCGCTTCCCACCGCGTCGCAATGACCCCGCGCCAGGTCGTTTCCGGATGCATCGCCGTGAGGACGGAAAGGTCCAGCCACATGGACATTCGGTGCTCGGGTCGGCGACGGACGAAGCGGGAATAGGCCGGCCCCCCGGAGTCGCCGTCACGCTCATCGAGGCCGGTCCGCACGACGCCGACCACGCGCACATCTTCGAGGGGCAGCTCCACCTGGAGCGAGGAGGCCGATTCGGGGGGCAGCACCCCGGCGGCGGTGGCCTTCCGAACGAGGTCGAGCACCTCCAGCTCGATGCGCGTGAGCTCGAGCTCACCGGCGCTTCCGGCCGGCACCGAGCCCGTACGGATGGCCAGGTCGCGCCAGACGGCGGTGGCCGCCCCAGGATCGGCTGCGGCGGAAAGGGACTCGAGCAGGTCTTCGCCAAGGGCATAGGCATCGAGGCCCCCGAGTGACACGGGCAGCACACCGCTGGGAGCATCGTCGGAACGGGGCAGTCGCATGTCCAGTCGGCGTTCGACGAAGTAGCGGATGGGATTCCTGATGAAGCGATGCAGTTCAGCGAGGGTGACCTCCTCCAGCTCGGGTACCTCCAGTGGTGAGTCGAGGAACCCACGGGCCTCCTGGACCCGCTCCCGCCTGGAGCGGGCAGCAACCAGCGAGCGCTGGTCGAAGGATCGTGGCGGACGCGCCGACGAACGGTAGGAGTCGCCCGGTGAGTCGACTGTCTCGGCGAAGTAGGACTCGTCGAAGGGCTGTCGTGGGTGGTCGACCTCGATGGACCTCAACAGATCGTCGCGAACTTCGTGATCGACCATCCCGACAACGGCGTCCCGCAACTCGGCAACTGCGACGGGCATCGGTACCGCCTGATTGGTCCGAACGTCGTTGCCGTTGCGAATCACCAGCAGGTGATCGCGCGCTGAAAGCAGGGTCTCCAGCATCGACTGGCGCAGCTCACCCCGACGGTCGCGGTCACCGACCAGCGGTTCGATCGCCACCAGGTCGTCGCCGTCGGTGGTTCCAGAACCAAGCGCCTCGGAATCCATGCCCAGCATCACGATCACCCTGTGGGGTACCCACCGCAGCGGGGTGAGCGAGCTGATCGTCACACCACCGCGCATGAACGATGGCCGGCCCTGCGCCGTACCGAAGCGGTCGTCCACCACCCTGCGGATGTCGTTGAAGCTCAGCGGAGTTCGCGAAGTGACCGAGTCGCCGCCCCGCTGGTCTGTGGCGGAATCCACGGTCTCTCCCAGAGTGCGCAACACGGTGTCGAGCTGCCATTGCTGCTCGCGCCCGACGGCGAACATCTTCGCGACCACTCCACCCAGCAGTTCCATCCATTCCGACACCGGTCGGTCCGTGCGGGAATCATCCGCCAGCTCCGCGAGAAGCCACAGCACTTCTGCGAGCCTCCCGGCCACGTCCGCCGCAGAGCCCTCCACTCCGTGGGGAATCACAGCTCCAACGGTGTCGACCAGCATTGCCCCGGCCCCCGCTTCCGAGGGAACCGAAACCGCCGAGCCGAGCATGATGCGGTCGATTCCCGCCTGCCAGGTGTTGGTGGTGACCGTGGCCGGAACACCCTGGGGTTGCCGGGACTCGGCATCGAGGCCCCAGCGGACATTCACGTCCAGCACCCACTGGGTGATCGTCGCCAGCTCGTCGTCGTCGAAGCCGAAACGCCTACAGACCGGATCGAGGGACAGGAAGTCGAGTACGGAGGGCGCGTCGAAGCGACCGGAGACCAACTCCAGAAGTGCCGTGAAGGCACTGACAAGGGGTACCGAAGCTCCCAGGGAGCGGTCGGCCAGCCTGTAGCGCAGTGAAGGCACCGGATCTGTTTCGTCGACGCGTTGGCCCGTGCGGGCAGTGGGGCCGAGAGTCGCCTCGATGAGCGGGGCGAAGCTCTCCAGGTCGGGGCACACAACCAGGATGTCGTCTTCCTCCAGGTGCTCGTGCTGGTCGAGCAGGCGGAGAATCGAATCGCGCATGACCTCCACCTGGCGAGTCGGACCGTGGCAGGCATGGAACTCGATGCTGTGGGTTCGGCCGGCCGGCATCTCGAGTGCAGGATCGGACCTGTCGAGCAAACCTGCCGAGGCAGTGTCTTCGCGGATCTCCTGCTGCAGCAGGCCGAGAAGGGTCTCCGGCGCGGACGGAGTACTGCCAGAATGCCTTGCGTCTTGGCCCCCGTGGTCTGCGGAAATCGAAATGCGCCCGGCCGCGCGGGCATCCTCCAACACAGAGGCTGTTTCGTAGTGAACGCGACCCCAGGACCGAAGCAGAGGGTGATGCAGCGCTGTTGGATCCAGTGCCCTGCGCAATCGGTGCCCGGTCTGCGGGACCGTGTCCGCGCGCACCTGCCGCCCGGCGGCGAACCTGGATGTGAGAACCGGCGACGATTCGACCACGAAGAGATGGACTTCCCTGCCGACTCCGAGTGCCTCGGCCAGGTCCATGAACCCTGGACCACCCGGCAGCAGCGACATCCCGAACACGCACACGCGAGCCGGCAGGTCGATCTCCATCTCGCCGGCGTTGAGCTTGGGCAGCACCGAGGACATGCGTTCGGGCGGGCTTGGCA
>JBPCTP010000426.1:0-2620 GCA_051011615.1 Microthrixaceae bacterium
GTTGAGGGCGGCACTGTTGAGGGCGGCGATCAGGTACCAAACGCTGCCTCGGTACAGGCCTGCATCGACCGCATCCGACAGAGCCTCAGACCGTCGGACACCGTGGCCCGGCTCGACCACTCGACGCTTGCAGTCGTCGCTGAAGACCTACACGACGAACAGGACGCCGCGGGAGTTGCCTACCGACTGCTGTCCACAGTCGTCGAACCCGTACCGGGCGAGGCAGGCGAAGTGGGGCTGCGCATGGTGATCGGACTCGTGATGGCAGATGGGTCCACCCCGCCAAATGCCTTGATCTCCGCAACTGCCGAGGCAGCCGCGGACGCCCGCAGCCCGGGAGGATTCGTGTTGATGGACCTGAGGGACATCGAGGACTGAGCACAGCTCAGCCCATGCCCCCTTCCCCCTCAACTTCGCCGACCCCCGCATCTTCCCCAGCCGCCCTCCCTCGGCCGGGGTCAAGCCTGTTGGCTCGTCAGCCCACGCTCCCCTCCATTTGGAGTTCGATCAGGCGGGACCACTCGACTGCTTACTCCATCGGCAGGGTACGGGTGACAGGCTCGATGAAGCCGTTGACCACCATCGACATCGCCTGTTCCTCGGTGAGTCCGCGACTCATCAGGAAGAAGAGCTGTTGGGCGGCGATCTTGGAGACCGAGGCCTCGTGGCCCACGACGGCGTCGCGACTGCCCACCCGGCAATGCACTGGCTCTGACAACGGCAACGCTGGGCACACCGCTACGGTTGGGGCATGCAGACCGTCGATGGGGAGCAGCGCCGGCCGGGCAGCCCGCTTGGCGACGACTGCTGCACTGCCGGGCACGACTCCTTCGAAGGCCCACATCAACACCTGGCCGTCAGTATACCGCCGCCCGGAAAGGCCCCCGAAACGGGCCGCCGGGCGCGTGTGGCACTGCCGGTCGGACTCGCAGCGCTCACCCTCGGCGGCTGCGTCGCGGTGGCGGCCACCAATCCCGGAGACGACGGCGTTCCACTGTGCTGGTCACGATCGGTCTTTGGCGTCGACTGCCCCTTCTGCGGTGGCCTACGCGCAACCAACTCGCTGCTGCGCGGCGACATGGGCGCCGCGCTCGATCACAACGTGGTGTTGGCAGTCGCAATGCCCATCGCCGTGCTGATGTGGATCTGGTGGACCTGGAACGCATGGCGCGGAAACGAAATTTCCGCGCCACAACGTTCCCGCACACCGCTGTGGATCAGCATCGCCGCCACCATCGCGCTCGTGGCCTTCGGGGTGATCCGCAACTTCACCGGTGCCGGCTGGATGCGCTGGTTGCACTCCGACACCTTCGTGGGCTGAACGCCTTCTCGCTTTGGGCTGAACGCCTCTCGCTTTGGGCTGAACGCCTTCTTGGTCAGGTATCCGGACCGTCGTGGTCGGGTAGGCGACGGAGCTCCTGTTTGTAACGCTCCGCTCGGTGCACGTACGACAGCACGCCGAAGTCGAAATGACCCGGTTCGACGGCATCCTCGGTGATCTTCGCGGGGACACCCAACGCCAACGCCAACGGCGGCACGACCTTTCCGTTGCCGACGAACGCACCGGCACCCACGATGGCCTCTCGGCCGATCTGCGCATTGTGCAACACGATCGAACCGGATCCCACCAATGCCTTGTCCGCCACCGTGCAGGCCTCCAGGTGTGCGTTGTGACCGACCGTCACATGGTTGCCGAGCCTGGTCGCCCACATGGGCGTGGTGTGCAGAATCGATCCGTCCTGCACCGACGTGTCCTCACCGACGAAGATCTCTCCGTCGTCTCCGCGCAACACTGCGGTCGGCCAGATGGACGAGCGCGCGCCGATCGTCACCGACCCGATCACCACGGCGTCCGGGTGGACGTATGCGTCCGGATGGATGTCCGGCACCTGGTCGCCCAGGGCGTAGATCGGCACAAGTGGTCCCTTCGGTTTCGTGATCCGTTGCGGCGAAAGTCGCTTCAGATACCGACGTGGCGCCCGTAGGCACCCTTGAAGAACAACAGAGGGCCATGCTCGGCGCGGTGGACCTGCATGGTGGCGACCCTGCCCACGATGATCTTGTGATCACCGCCGGGGTACTCGGTTTCGAACTCGCAGTCGATGTGCGCAACCGCATCGTCGATCCATGGGGACCCGGTGACCGGCGACGGGTGCCAGGCGATCTCGGCGAACTTGTCCTCCGCCTTGCCCGCGAACACGTTCGAGAGCTCCATCTGGTGTTCGGACAGTACGTTGACCGCAAAGCTGCCGGTCGCCGCCACCTTTGCCCACGACTGGGACGACTCCCCCACACAGAAGCCGACGAGCGGTGGATCGAGCGAGATGGAGAAGAAGGATCCGATCGCCAACCCGTGGGCGCCGCTGTCGTCGGTGCCCGCCACCACCGTCACACCTGTCGGAAAGTGCCCCAGTACCGTTCGGAACTCCTTGGGGTCGATTTCGATGTCCATTTTCGGGTCCTCCGGGCTGTCATGCGCCATTGCTGCTGGGCGACGGCGAGGCTAACGGCCGCTGCGCCGGCTGCCTGAATCGAACTCGCGCGGATGAAGTCGCGTCAAGGCCGGCGCCGGCGCACGGTGGGGCACAACGGCCGGCTCAAGCCGGTGCCGACTGGTTCG
>JBPCTP010000427.1:0-3717 GCA_051011615.1 Microthrixaceae bacterium
CTGCAACAACCCAGATCAGCTCTGGTGACCTGCAACAACCCAGATCAGCTCTGGTGATCCGGGTTGAGCTTGTTGGTCAGGAACTCCACGGTTGCGGACCAGCACTGGTCCGATGCCCGACGTTCGATGTCGTTGCGGTCCCAGGTCACGCCGTTGGGCCCCAGCATCGGGACGCCTTCTTCGGCGAAGAAGTGGCGCACCCCCACATGGTTGGAGATGGCGACCTCGCGACCATCGAGCCGAAGCATCGCGCTCATCTCGGCTGCGGCGTCCTGGGACACGAGCGGATCCAGTTCTGCGAACTGACACATGACCGGACACTCCATGTCGGCGAAGTCGATGTCCTGGTAGCCGTAGTGGGTGACCAGCGCGGCCACGGAACCCGGCTGGCGTGTGGCCACCCAGAGTGCCCACGAACCTCCCATCGACTGACCCACGATGCCGACGGGCCCGTCGGGATCACTCGAATGTGCCCGTAGCGCTACGACGCTCGAGAGAATCAGGGCAGCCGTTGCATCGGTGTCGTCGGCCGCCAGCCTCTCAGTCGCTGCGACAACATCGGTTGGATCGGCACCATCGAGCAGGCCCGGCGCCAGCACCGTGAATCCGCATTCGGCAAGCCAGTCGACGCGGGCCTTCACCGCGTCGGTGAGCCCCCACCACGAGTGCAGGAACAACACCGGTGGCCCCTCGCCCCCCTCGGGCTTGGCCAGATATGCCGTTCCTGCTGTGCCCTCGGCCATGGTCGAAGCATCGCGCAACGCCGGACGCGACCGAAACACCGGCGGGACCATCCGGTCGCAGCTGCGGCAGCATCGGACACTGCGCGCTGCTCCATGGGGCAATAGGTTCTGGACCGACCGACCCTCCGAGGAGTGGACATGCCCGAGCTCTGTGACCGCTTTGATCAACACCCGGCGCGCGATGCATCACTGCGTTCGATGAAGGCGGTGGAGGCGGGCGACCGCGAAGGCTGGCTTGCGCTGTTCGCGGACGATGCTGTCGTGGAGGATCCGATCGGGCAGTCGCCGCTGGACCCGGAGGGGCTCGGACACCGCGGCAGGGAGGCCATCGCGGCGTTCTACGACACGGTCATCGGCGGAAATGACGTGACCTTTCGGATCGACCAGTCGTGGGCGGCAGGCAACGAGGTCGCGAACGTTGGCACGATCACCACGACGATGGCTGATGGCGCGGTGGTTCACACCGATGGCGTCTTCACATACCGGGTGAACGACGAGGGCCAGGTGACAGCCCTCAGGGCATTCTGGGAGATGTCCCGGCTCTACTGATCGCCCGGCCCATCACTGAAGGCGCGTCGCGATCGGGGGCTGCGACGGCGTGCCAATTCCGTGGGCCCAAACCTGAGCCGTGGCGTCGCACGGTCGCGGCCGGCCGCGCGAGGATGGGCTAAGTGGCAACGGTGACGGTGGTGCTCAACCAAAAGGGCGGGGTCGGCAAGACGACGGTGGCACTGGGTCTGGCTGCCGCGTGTCAGAAAGCGGGCGATCCGTTACTGGTGGTGGATCTGGATCCGCAGGGCAGTGCCGGTTGGGCGCTCGGCGTGGAAGCAGACGACGACCACCTCTCAGTGGCAGACGCTCTGAGAACTGGCTCGCCGGAGGTGGCGCGCGCTGCGACGGTTACGTCGGGATGGGGCGACGGAGTTGACGTGCTGCCGGCCAGCCCGGGGCTCATCGACCGCGAAGCAGACCCACGCGATGACGCCGCTGCACTTCGCCTTCGATCGGCGCTCGAGCCGATCGTCGGAGACTACCGACACGTCTTGGTCGACTGCGCCCCCTCGCTTGGGCCAACCACGCGCTCCGCACTGGCAGCAGCCGACGGACTACTGATGGTCGTGGAGCTCTCGGCGCTGTCGATTCGTGGTGCCGATTCGGTGATGGCCTGCGCCCACGACGTGGGACACAACCTGAACCCGGCGCTGGACCTGTTCGGCGTGATCGTGAACCGGGCCCCCGCCAACTCAGCGGAGGCGATCCGCCAGGCCGACGAACTCGACCGCCACATGGGTGTTCGTTCGGTCTGGGAGCCTTTCGTGCCGCAGCGGACCGTGCTCAACGAGGCAGTCGGACGCCGTGCGCCGCTGCATGACCTGGGCTATCGAGCCCGCGACACAGTCGCTGTGTTCGACGCCCTGTATTCACGGCTGGAGGATGCCTCCAGACGCGAAACAGCCGAGGTCGCCTGACCCCGGCTGTTTCGATTCAGTCTCTGCTTCACAGGTGCGGCTGTTCAGATTGAGCCGCTGCTGTTTTCTCAGCCCATGTTGGCTTCCACGAAGTCCCAGTTGACCAGGGAGTCGAGGTAGGTGCCGATGTAGTTCGGGCGGGCGTTGCGGAAATCGATGTAGTAGGCGTGCTCCCAGACGTCGATGGTGAGCAGGGCCTTTGCACCGTGCTTCATCGGCAGGTCCGCGTTCGCGGTCTTCATGATCTCGAGACCGGATCCGGAGTCCACCAGCCAAGCCCAACCCGAACCGAACTGCGTCGTGGCTGCCTCGGTGAAGGCCGTGCGGAAGGCGTCGTAGCCGCCGAAGGCCGAGTTGATGGCATCGCCGACAGAACCGCTCGGCTCGCCGCCGCCGTCAGGGCTCATGGAGTTCCAGTAGAAGGTGTGGTTCCAGACCTGTGCGGCGTTGTTGAACAGACCGCCGTCGGCGGCGAGGATCACGTCCTCGAGGCTCTTGTTGTCGGCGTTGTCGTCGGTCAGTTTGTTGAGGTTGGTGACATAGGTCTGGTGGTGCTTGCCGTAGTGGTACTCCAGCGTCTCAGCCGAAATGTGCGGGGCAAGGGCATCTTGTGCGTAGGGCAGTGCGGGCAGCTCGAAGGCCATCTCCGGTTCCTTCCGTGGGATCGGTTCGTAGTTGTGGTCGCGAACGTAGTCGACGGTCCGGCCTCAGGTTTCCGCGACCCGGTCGAGACCTGCATCGTCGAAACTTGTCGGCACCTCTCCCCCGTCGGCCGTCACCGGTACGAAGTGCAGCACCGCTGCCGACACCGCAACGACGCTTGCCATGAACGCCCACGTGTCGCCGGGCGGCATGTCCAGCTCGAAGAAGCTTGACAGTGGCGGGATGACCAGCACGGCAACTATCGAGGCAGCCATTGCCGCAACCAGCGCCCAACGCCAGGCAGGCAACGACCCGGTGAGTCGCAGCAGGATCACCAGGCCCACTCCGAGCAGGGTGATGGTGGCGGCGGAGCGAGCCTCGATGAGGGCGGTGCCCGAGTTCGCGCGGGCACCGAGATAGACAGCCAATGCTGCAACCGCGGCAACCGAGCCGGCAGGGATGGCAAACCTCACGACGCGCGGCAGGAAGCCGCTGCGGGCTCGTCGAGGGTCGGGTGCCAGGGCGAGGAAGAACCCCGGAATTCCCACGCTGAGCACCCGCACGAGGGTGAGGTGCCTTGGAAGAAAGGGGAAGTCGGTGCCGATGATGGCGATGACGACCGAGATGATCACCGAATAGACGGTGCCGTAGACGAACAGGTTGGCTGCCCGTTCGACACTGTTGATCACGCGACGACCCTCTGCCAGTGCGACCGGCAGCACCGAGAAGCGGTTGTCCAACAACACCAACTGCGCCACCGCCCGACTCGCAGCCGAGCCGGCACCCATGGCGATGCCCATGTCGGAATCCTTGAGGGCCAGTACGTCGTTCACGCCATCGCCGGTCATGGCAACCGTGTGGCC
>JBPCTP010000428.1:0-2791 GCA_051011615.1 Microthrixaceae bacterium
GACCCAGCCCGATGGCTTCGCCACCGGCGACGTCATCAGTGCCACTGCCGACCAGCAGTACGACACCTTCACCACCTTCGCGCCGATGGGGTCCTACCTGATCACCGATCTGGAGCCCGATGCCTCGCTGGTCTACGAGGGCGAGCCGAGCGGGTCTGCGGAGGTCCTCCACCTCGACGACAGCTGGATCTGTGTCCGATGGGACGACACCGGTTCCACCCGAAGCCCCGACGGCGCCATCAGCATCTCTGGAGTGGTCACCGCCCCGTTGACAGCCCGCGAAGAAATCCCGTTCAGCTGAGTGGGCTGATGGCCGAAACCCTGTTCCGCGTTGCGGTGGCTGTGCTGGCGTGCGCCGCCATGCTTTGGATCGGGGTCAAAATCCTGGCCATGCTTGCGCGGTCACAACCGGAGCCCCCGCCGGCTGGCGAGTTGAGGAAGGTCAAGATCACATACCGCTGCTCGATCTGTGGAACCGAGGTGCGGATGACTGCCGCAACCGACGAAATACCCCAACCACCGCGCCACTGTCTCGAAGACATGGATCTCGTCGCTCCGATCGAGTGAACGACCCGATCTGGGGATAACGAGGTGTGGTGCGGGCGTCTGTTCAGGTCCGATCAGGGAGTTATCCACAGCCTGTGTAAATATCTGGGGGTAATTCCAGCATTGTCATTTAGCGTCCCAATGCGTCAGTTGGGACCCGCCGCGCCACTCGATGCGGCGGAATTCAATGAAGGTTGGTGGCGGTGATGATCCCGCCGAGGATGAACCCCAGGCCCAACAGCAGATACCAATTGCTGGTGTCACCCGGAAGCCAGGCGACGTAGTTGAGAAGGATGATCAGAACGCCGATACCCAGCAGGGCGAACATGAGGACCGGTACCCAGGTCGGGCTGATCTTGGCTTCCGGATTGCTCGGCGGCGTATAGCGCTTCGATGCGGCGGGAGAACCCTTCGGGGTGACCCGGCCACCCTCCACCTTGCGTTTCTCAGGCTTTGCCATCCGGCAAGGATAGTGTCCGCCGCCGAAATCACGGCGGCTGGCCTTCAGGGCCCGGTTAGGCTCCCGCTTCTGTGACCGCACGTGTTCTCGTTATCGACAACTACGACTCGTTTGTATACGTACTCGTCCAGTACCTGGGCGAACTCGGGGCCAATCCGATCGTTCGCCGCCACGACGAGATCGACATCGCGGGAGCGCTGGATCTCGCTCCCGATGCGCTGCTGGTCAGCCCGGGACCCGGCCGACCGGAATCCGCAGGGATTTCCAACGCCGTGATCGAGGCCTTCGCGGGGCGGCGACCGGTGCTCGGTGTCTGCCTCGGCCATCAGTGCATCGGGCAGGCCTACGGCGCCGACATCGTGCGTGCCGATCGGGTCATGCACGGCAAGACCTCCGCCATCCATCACAACGGAACCGGAGTATTCGCCGGACTCCCAGAACCCGTCGAGGCGACCCGCTACCACTCTCTGGTGGTTGATCCGGCGACCGTGCCGGACGAGTTGGAGGTCACTGCCCGCACCGACGACGGCGTGGTCATGGGCCTGCGGCACCGCGAGTACGACGTGGAGGGTGTGCAGTTCCATCCCGAGTATGTCCTCACAGCCACCGGCCATCAGATGATGGCGTCATTCCTGGCTCGAGCCGACGGCTGAGATCTACCGCTACTCGCTTTGCTCGCGTTGTCTCGCGGGCTCGGCGGTCGCAGTTGGGGTTGCGGTTGGGGTTGCGGTTGCCGTTGGCTCCCCGGTCGGTTCGGGAGTCGGAATCTCGGTTTCCACCGCCACCCAGATGTTGACGGTGCTCCCCACGGGCAACTCGACGCCGGCCCCGGGGTCCTGTGCCACGACCGTTCCTGGAATCTCGCCAGGCTCCGCAGGCGTATCGAACTGCTGCACGCCGAACCCGGAGGCCTGAAGTGCCCCCACCGCCGACGCCGGATCGGCACCCACGACACCCGGGACAATCGCTGTGTCGATACCAGTCGAGATGAACATCGTTACGCGCTGACCCTTCTCGAGGTCAGTGCCGGCGGGCGGGTCCGTGCGTGTCACAGCGCCCTCGGCGAACGCCGAGGACGACTCGGTCTGTTCGAAAACCTGGAAACCGGACTGCTCGAGGGTGATGCGAGCCTCCTCGGGTGACTGGCCGGCGACGTCGGGAACCTGGACGATCGGTGGTCCGGTGGAAATGCTGAGCGTGACGACCGTGCCGGGTTTCTCCTGAGTTCCCGCTTCGGGTGACTGGCCGACGACCTGGCCGCTCGGTGCAAGGTCGTCCTCGACCTGGATCAGCTGCGACTCGAAGCCCTGTTCGGTCAGCGTGCGTTGGGCGTCGACAGCCATCTGGCCAACCACGCCGGGCACAGGTTGGGCTTCGGCGCCCTGGCTGACGGTGAGCAGGACGACGGAACCGGTGTCGACCTTGGAGCCGGCGCGGGGATCCTGGTCGAAAACCACCCCTTCGGCGACGGTCGCGTTCTCGGCATAGGTCGACTCGGTGACCAGGCCGAGTGACTCAAGCTCACGGATTGCCTCGGCCTCGGGAAGCTGGAACACCGAAGGCACATCGACTTGTTCGGAGGTGGTCGCGGCGGTCGGGTTCTCGTCCTCCTCGCCTACCAGTTGGATGAACACGACGACCAGCACGGCCAGCAGGGCAAGCAGGACCGCCAGCGAAACCACGAACAGACCGCTGCGACGCCTGTCGGCCGTCTTGTCGTGGGGTGGGGCGTAGACCATCGTGCCGGGGTCGTAACCGGGCGGAAGCGGTGCCATTGCAGCAGTG
>JBPCTP010000429.1:0-9929 GCA_051011615.1 Microthrixaceae bacterium
TCCCACGGGTCAGATCCGCGATCCGTCGAGCCCTCGGCCTCGAGCAACCTCAGGCGCAGCGACCCCGGAAACGGGAACTCGATGTTGGCGCTGACGCCGTCGGTGAGGCCTTCTGCGCCCGTGCCACGCCCGAGGTGCCGTGCCAACTGAAGTGACAGCCAGGTGCGCATTCCGGCGGAGGGAACCGCCACGAACTCCGGCTCCATTGGATCGGCGGGCGCAACGGACAGAACCTCCGCGAGGCCGTCCGCAAGCAACCGGAGTTCTCCGGCGGAGTGCACGTGGAGCATCGAAGGCACGGTAGTAGCCGCCTGTGACAGCCTCCGACGGTCGCTGGCGAATCTGCCCGCTTTGCGTCGGGTGGAATGTTCCTCCACGCTTGTTGGGTTGACCGATCGGCCGCGATTGCCCCCTGGGCCGGTCCCACCGCAGGAGTCAAGTGTCAGCCACCTCCGACACCGAGGCCCAACCGTCTCACGAACCCGCACCGGGCGACCGCCACAACGCCCGCGTGCGTTCGGTGGCAATCCTGGTGCTGGTGGTCGCAGTTGTCATCGGATCGCTGGCTCTGCTCGTGTCCAGTGGCTCCACGGACTCGGGCGCCGACCCAGGCGCGGGCAGCTCCGAGAGCAACGGCTGGGCTGGTCGAATCCTCGTGGAGCCGGAGTCGAAGCCACCCATCGAACTGACCGACACGAACGGAGATCCCTACGACCTCCAGGCCGCCACCGATGGCCGACTCGCCTTGCTGATGTTCGGATACACCAACTGCCCCGACGTGTGCCCGATCAACCTCGGCACCCTCTCTGCGGCCATCGAGGAGATGGACCCTGCGGTTGGCAACAGCATCGACATGGTGTTCGTGACGGCGGATCCGCAGCGCGATACGCCCGAGACGATCCGCGAGTACCTCGACGGCTACAACCGCGGCTTCACCGGCCTGTGGGGTGCCCCCGAACAGGTACTCGCTGCCCAGCAGATGGCGAACGTGCCGCCCGCGGTTCGCGAGGAGGTCCGCGAAGACGGCGGGTACAACGTTGGTCACGCAACACAGATCATCGCCTATTCCGCCGACGGCATCGCCCGGATCGTGTACCCCTTCGGTACCCGCCAGGCGGACTGGACCCGCGACCTGCCACGACTGGTTGCGGGCGAGATTCCCGAGGCATGAGGCGGTCATTGACCGTGCTGACCACAGCCGCCACCGTCGGGGCGACCCTCGCCATGGTCGGGTGTTCCGGCAATGGCGAATCGATCACGGCGACCGACGCTGCCGTGGGGGCCAACCCCGGCGATGCAGCGGCGCTGTACGTCGAGCTCACCAACGACGGAGAGGACGACCAGCTGGTCTCGGCACGATGCGACTGCGCCGGGAAGGCATCGCTCCACCTGACCGAGGATCGTGACGGCGTTCTGCTGATGGTCGAGTCGGAAACCATCGAACTGCCTTCCGGCGAACGGGAGACCTTACGACCGGGTGGGCCCCATGTGATGCTCGAAGACCTGGACGCGCCCCTGACCGCCGGATCGACCGTGGAGGTCACACTCGGCTTCGAGAACGCCGAAGACATCGTGATCGACGTACCGGTCGTCGCGCTGGAGGACCTGGCCGAGCGGGTTGAGAACGCCGATGCCGCCCCGACCGCGGGCTCCGGGTCCGAAGCCGCCTCCGCGGGAGGTCGGTGATGCGCTTCTGGTGCTCGGCGGTGGAAGAGCCGTGGAGTTGGACCCCGCGCCCGTACATCGGAGTGTGGCTGTTGGTCGTCGGGATCGCCGCGGCCTACTGGACCGCATGGCGCCGTCACCGCTCCGAGTACGAACCCCTCGACGGTGACCGCAAGTACATGTGGCGCTTCGCCGGCGGCATCTTCTTCCTGTGGGTCGCCTCCGACTGGCCTGTGGGCACCCTCGGCGGGGGCTACCTGGCGTCGGTGCACATGTTCCAGTGGATGCTCTACACATTCGCTGCGGCCCCGTTGCTCATGCTCGGCACCCCGGAGTGGATGGCCCAGGCGGTGCTGGAGAAACTACGGCTGCGCAACGTCTGGCTGGTGCTGTCACGCCCGTTGATCGCCTTCGCCGTGGGCAACGTGATCCTCGTGGCCACACACTCCCCCTCGGGGGTCGACTTCCTGCGGGCGTCGCAGGTGGGATCGTTCCTGATGGACATGGTGTGGCTCGTCGCAGGCTTCGTGCTCTGGGCGCCGGTGATCAACCCGATCCGGGAAGCTGTCTGCAAGTCCGATCCGATCCGGATCGTCTACCTGTTCTTCGCCGTCGCGATCATGCCCATGATCCCCGGTGCGTTCATCACCTTCTCTCCCACACCGCTCTATGAGACCTACGAACTGGCGCCGAGACTCGGGCTGTCGCCCGTGCACGACCAGCAGCTCGCCGGTGTGGTGATGAAGCTCGGGTCGATACCGATCGTGTGGAGCGCCATGGGAGTCATCTGGTTCCGTTGGTACCAGAAGGACAATGTGCGCCCTGCGCACCGCCGGGAGCCGGTTCGCCGCGCGGACATCAACCTGGCCAGCGAGGATCCAGACGACCCGAGCAGTGCTGACACAGAGCCATCTCATACAGGCCCATCTCAAACGGACCCATCTCAAACAGACCCATCTGACAGAGATGCTGCCGAGAGCGGGACGGCGGGCAGGCCCGGAGGGGCGAGCTCAGTCGCCAACAGATGACCGGCGACTTCCTGCCAAGAAGCGTCCGCCTGGCCGTGGTCGTGGTCGTTGGCTCGGTCGTCCTCGCATCCTGTGGTGGAGGCGGCGAACCCCCGGCCGCCGACCTCTCGGCGGAAGCAGCCCGCGGGCTCGAAGTGGCCAAGCGATTCAACTGCACGGGTTGTCACACGAGTGACGGATCCGGAAGCGTCGGTCCCACTTGGAAGGGTCTGTACGGCTCCGATGTCGAGCTCGCCGATGGCGAGAAGGTGACCGCCGATGATGAGTACATGCGCAGTTCCATAGAGGATCCCTCGGCACAGGTGGTCAAGGGATTCCGCTCGACCATGCCCGAACAGGATCTCACTGCCTCGCAGTTGGACGACGTGATCGCCTACATCCGCGAACTCGGCGACTGAGTCGACCGGCGCTCAGCCCCCACCGCGTACCGCTCCCGGTTCCCCGGAGCGTGTGAGCCACACCTCGTCGGTAAGAACTGCGGAGTCCGCATCGAGCGGATCGTCCAACCATCGATACGACGCCGTGGCGCTGCGCTGTGTGAATTCGACGACCATGTAGCCACGGTTGTCGATGTCATACAGCTTCACGTTGGGAATCGATCGCGCACCCTCCAGCGCCACCGGTTGCAACAACTCACGCGCCGAGATCGACGGCCCGATGAACTCGGTGCCCACCACGGCGCTCGAAAGGTCGGTCGGATCCGCGTGCAGGTCCGCAACCGCGCTCGTGTGGATGTCACCGCCGAGGGACACGAAGTTCTCCACCGGCTCGCCGTCGTCCCCGGCCACCACGTCCATGAGACGTTGACGGGCCGCCACATATCCGTCCCACGAATCCAGGCTGAAACCACCCTCTGCAAGATCGGGCCGGCGGTTCATCTGCGAGGTGATGGACTGCTGCGCCAGCACGTTCCAGGTTGCGTCGCTTTCCGCGAGGCGGCCATGGAGCCACTCCTCCTGTTCCAGGCCGAGGTAGGTGCCATCGGATGAAAAGGCCTCGGGCGGCTGCGGTCCGCCACCCAGGGGACGTGGCCCTGCGCCGTCGCCCTCGGGGATGGGTGTGCGGTACTGGCGGTTGTCGACCACCGACAGCGAAACGAGTCCACCGAATTCGAATCCCCGATAGAGGTCGATTGCACCGTCCACGGGCGCGGCTGACCGAACCGGCACGTGTTCCCACCAGGCCTGGTAGGCCGCTGCACGCTTGGCTGGGAAAGCGGCCGGATCGCCACCCGCGCGCTCACCGATCAGGCCCTGTTCGTCGGCTGCATAGTTGTCCTCGACCTCGTGGTCGTCCCACGTGAAAATCCACGGGTGTGCGGCCAACGCCGCTCGCAGATCCGGATCTGAGTTGTTCAGTTCGTAGAAGGAGCGGAACTCCTCGAGCGTCTGCGGAGGTGCCATGCCGTGCTTGCGTGCCGCTGTGGATGACTCGAGTTCGTAGATGTAGTCGCCCAGGAACAGCAAGGCTGCGATGTCGTCTTCTGCGGCCATCCGTTCGTGCGCTGCGTAGAAGCCCGACTGCCAGGCCTGGCAACTGGCAACACCGAAGCGCACCGACTCCGGATTCGCATCGGATGCCGGCGCGGTGCGGGTGCGCCCGATCGGACTCTCGAAGTCGCCAACGGAGAACCGGTACCAGTAGGACGTGTCCGGATCCAGGCCACCGGCATCAGCGTGCACCGAGTTGCCCATCGCTGCGTCGGTCACGAAGGTGCCACCGGCAGCGACTGACTCGAACGCCTCGTCGGCTGCCACCTGCCAGGCGACGGGCACCGGCCCATCCGGCACAGGACCCTCGGCCGGTTTCAACCTCGTCCACAGCAATACGGAATCGGGGAGCGGGTCCCCGGAGGAGACACCGAGAGTGAACGGGTCGCCAGGCAGATCCGGCGTCGGCATGGCGGTTGTTGACGCTCTGGAGGCTTCGTCGGTGGGCTCAGGTGCTTCGCTCGAGTCTCCACCGTCACTGCAGGCGGCGGCCCCCAACACCACGGCACCCGCAAGAAATCCGCGCCGAGGCAGCGCTTCTGGGATCGGTCGTTGGCTCCCCGCCATGGCCAGCAAGCTAACAAGCCGACGGAATGGGTGAGGAAAGGTCTGGACGGCAGGTGTACCGGCTAGCGGAACAACGTTCCGAACATGTGGCACAGTTGGCACATGATCGATGCAGAAGGATCCCCATCCGCCGAGGCCGTCTACGGAATCCAGTCACTGTTCGGCGTCGAGGGAAAGCGTGCCCTCGTCACCGGCGGATCGCGGGGAATCGGTCGCATGATCTCCAATGCCCTGCTGGCCAACGGCGCGAAGGTGACGATCGCTGCACGAAGTGGCGACCAGATCGAAGTTGCGGTCGACGAACTGTCGGCATTGGGCGATTGCAGCGGCGTAGTGGCCGACGTGGCCACCGATGACGGTCGCGCTGCGATGGTGGATGCGGTCTCTGGTGGACTCGACATCCTCGTGAACAACGCAGGCATGGCGATTCCCGACTCACCGGCCGGAGCGGATGCCGATCGCAGTGCCGCAATGCTCAACACGAACGTGACCGCACCGCTGTTGCTCACCCAGGCGTTGCTCGATTCGCTCCGTGACAGCGCAACGGCCGAGGACCCGTCGCGGGTCGTGATGGTGGGTTCAGTGGACGGGATCCGTGTGCCCGTGATGCCGTTGTTCAGCTACGGAGCGTCCAAAGCGGCATTGCACTCACTAACGCGCCACCTCGCACACAGCCTCGCCGGCGAGCACGTGAACGTGAATGCGATCGCTCCGGGCATGTTCGAGTCCGCCATGACCGAACGCACGCTTTCGGCGCCGGGGATGCAGGAACGGATCGAGGCGGGAATCCCAGTGGGCCGTATCGGTGCGCCTCAGGACATGGCGGCGGCGGCGTTGTACCTCTGCGGGCGGAGCGGCGCCTATCTCACCGGAGCGGTGATACCGGTGGACGGAGGAGTGTCCACCAATCATCAGTGAGGGCTTCGCAAGCCCAACCCGGAGGTTCTGACGCCGCCTACGCGAGGGCCAGCATCAATCCCATGATTGCGACGAACGCGCTGAGAAGCGCAAACACATACATGCGCTGATCCCGCAGCAATCGGTTCTCGATGCGATCCCCGAGATGAGCCATCTCGCCGCGGAGCGCCTCACGGAGCTGATCGAGATCACGCTTGGTGGCGACGTCGGCCCAACCGACTGGAGGCAGGTGTTCCATCAGCGTGTTGGCCTGATCCGGCCCCAACACCTCCTCGAGCGTGCGGTGCATGTCATGGCGTTCGGCTTCGGTGATCGGCACTGGTTCCCTCGCATACGAATCGCGGAGGGGAAGCACCGACAACGCCGATGATAGCGAACACACCCGACATCCGGCAGCGGGACTCAGCGCCGAGAGGTCAGCCGCTGCGACGCTGTTCGAGCTTGTCGAGAAGATCCCTGGCAGACTCGGCGATGACCGAGCCCGGCGGGAAGATCGCGGCAGCTCCAGCGGCGTAGAGCTCGTCATAGTCCTGGGGCGGAACGACGCCGCCGACCACGATCATGATGTCCGGGCGACCCAACTCCTCGAGAGCGGATCGCAGCTCGGGCACAAGGGTCAGGTGGCCCGCCGCCAGCGACGAGGCCGCGACCACATGCACGTCTGCCTCCACTGCCTGACGGGCAGCCTCGGCCGGCGTCTGGAACAGCGGGCCGATGTCCACGTCCCAACCAAGGTCTGCCATGCCGGTGGCAACGACCTTCTGCCCGCGATCGTGGCCGTCCTGGCCCATCTTCGCGAGCAGGATCCTCGGTCGACGGCCCTCGGCCGCCTCGAACTGCTCGACCATCGAACGGACGTCTTCCACCACACCTCCGGAATCATCCAGCTCCTGGCGGTACACACCCGAGATGGAACGGATCTCTGCGCGGTGGCGACCGTAGACCTTCTCGAGTGCGTCGGAGATCTCACCGACGGTTGCCTTCTGACGGGCGGCGTCGATGGCGAGTTCCAGCAAATTGCCGCCGCGCCCGTCGGCACAGTTGGTCAGCGCTTCGAGCGCCGATCCGACGGCGTCCGCGTCGCGCTCCGAACGGAGCCGTTCGAGCTTGGCGACCTGTCCTGCACGAACTGCCGAGTTGTCGACCTTGAGCACGTCGATGTCCTCGTTCTCATCCAGGCGGTACTTGTTGACGCCGATGACCGTCTGGCGACCGGAGTCGATGCGGGCCTGGGTACGTGCGGCCGCCTCCTCGATACGCAACTTGGGGATCCCGGCCTCGATTGCCTTGGCCATGCCGCCCAGTTCGTCCACCTCTTCGATCAGGGCCAGCGCACGCCCGGCGATCTCTGCGGTGAGTTGCTCGACGTAGTAGCTGCCGCCCCAGGGATCGATCACGCGAGTCGTGCCGGACTCCTGTTGCAGGAACAGCTGCGTGTTTCGGGCGATGCGCGCCGAGAAGTCGGTCGGCAGAGCCAGTGCTTCGTCGAGCGCATTGGTGTGCAGGCTCTGGGTGTGTCCCTGCGTGGCCGCCATCGCCTCGATGCAGGTGCGCATCACGTTGTTGAAGACGTCCTGGGCAGTGAGTGACCAACCGGAGGTCTGTGAATGGGTGCGGAGGCTGAGCGACTTCGGATTGCTCGGATCGAAGCGCTCCTTCATCAACTTGGCCCACAGCAGCCGAGCCGCGCGCCTCTTCGCGATCTCGGTGAAGAAGTTCATCCCGATCGCCCAGAAGAACGACAGTCGCGGTGCGAAGGCATCCACCTCCATGCCGGCGTCGATGCCCGCACCCACGTACTCGAGGCCATCGGCGAGCGTGTAAGCCAGCTCGATGTCTGCCGTCGCCCCGGCTTCCTGCATGTGATAACCGGAGATGGAGATTGAGTTGAACCGACCCATGTTCGCCGAGGTGTAGCTGAAGATGTCCGCAATGATCTTCATGGATGGCGTGGGTGGGTATATGTAGGTGTTGCGGACCATGAACTCCTTGAGGATGTCGTTCTGGATGGTCCCGGCGAGTTGCTCGGGCTTCACGCCCTGTTCCTCGGCGGCCACCACGTAGAGCGCCAGCACCGGCAGTACGGCGCCGTTCATGGTCATCGACACAGACATCTTGTCCAGCGGGATGCCGTCGAAGAGGACCCGCATGTCGTAGATCGAGTCGATGGCCACGCCCGCCATGCCGACGTCACCGGCAACGCGGGGATTGTCCGAGTCGTAGCCCCGGTGCGTGGGCAGGTCGAAGGCCACCGAAAGACCCTTCTGACCGGCAGCCAGATTGCGTCGGTAGAAGGCGTTGGAATCCTCGGCTGTGGAGAACCCTGCGTACTGCCGGATGGTCCACGGCTGGTTGACGTACATCGTGGGGTAAGGCCCACGCAGGAACGGAGCCACACCCGGATAGGTGTCGAGAAAGTCGAGTCCCTCGCGAGTGGAGGAGTCGTAGATGGGATCCACCTCGATGCCCTCGGGCAAAACGGTGACCTCACCGCTGACCTCCGGCGCCGGACCGGCTTCGGGGGCGGGCAACTCCATGGTTGCGAAGTCGGGGACCTTCAACTCACTCACGATGCAACCTCTCCATCAGAATCTCCGGTCGGTTCGACGCCGAGCAGCTCATGGGCGGAACGCAGTGTCGCCAGCACGTCCACTCCCACATGTATGTACTGCTCCACGCCTCCGGCGTTGAGCGTGTCGCGAAGCTCACCCGGGTTGCCGGCGAGGTACACCCGGGCTGCTCCGGCGAGCGCCGGGAGCAGCTCTGCTGCACGTTCGGCGTAGACCGGATCCGAAGAGCACACACAGGCCAGAGATGCCCCGGATTCCGCGAAATCGGCCGAAAGGGTCTCCGCGTCGTCGAACCCCTCGGTGGCACCGCGCTGCGACGTGACCGCTTCGATGCCGCCGGCCTCGAAGAAGTTCTTCGCCCAACTCGCCCGGGCCGTGTGGGTCGACACGCTCCCGAGGTTGGCAAGAAACACCTTCGGCCGCTCTCCACTCGCTGCGGCACGGTCGGCGGCGTCACGCAGTGCTTCGTCTTCCTGTGACCAGCGGACCGGTTCCAGTGCCTCGCATCGGGTTGCGGCGGAGGTTTCACCCAGGTCGGCACCGGTAGGCCCACCGCTTGGGGCAGCGTCTCGCGGAGTTGTGGCCACTGATTCCTCGTGGATGTCGGGAAACTCCGACACTCCCGTGATCGGGGCCTTGCGGGTCGCCACACGCTCGAGGCGGTCACTGCGCGCGGTGCGGACCCGTGCAGCCAGGGTGCCATCGAGGAGTGCGCCGGGTAGTCCACCAGCTCCCTCGATCGTGCGGAACTGGCTCCATGCCTCGATCGCCAACTCGTCGGTGAGGTTCTCGATGTACCAGGATCCGCCCGCCGGATCGATCACCCGACCGACCCCGGATTCCTCACCGAGCAGGAGCTGGGTGTTTCGGGCCATTCGCCGTCCGAGTTCACCTGCCTCACCCAGCTCGGAGTCGAACGGAAGGGTGATGACCGAATCGGCACCGGCCAGCACCGCGGCGAAGGCCGCTGAGGTGACCCGCAGGAGGTTCACCCACGGATCGCATCGGCTCATCGAGCGGTGAAGCGTTCGCGCCACGATTCGAGGAGGGGCGGAACCCACATCGATTCCGCAGGCTTCGGCCATGGTGGACCAGACCCGTCGTGCGGCTCGGAACTTGGCGATCGTGGTGAAGAAGTCCGGATCGGCGCCCAGGGTGATCTCGATCTGTGACGAAGCAGCTCGGGCTTCCAGCCCGGCGTCCTGCATCGAGCGCAGATATGCGGCGCCGGCGGACAACATCGTGGCCAGCTCGGTGCCCTCGGTGGCCCCGGCCTCGGCGACCACCGTGGCGTCGATGCTGAGTGCTCGAACGCCCGGATAGCGACTCGAGGTCATCGAGGCGAGTCCTGCGGCATCGGCCAGGGCACGGTCGATGCCCTGGGCGAGCACCCCGGTACGAGCCAGCGTGCCGATCGGATCCGCGCCGAAGCCTCCGACGGCATCGCCATCGGGGATTCCCCGTTCGGCCCACAGCCTCATCAGGGACTCCGAGGTCGACATGAACTCCGCTCCCGGAGCCAGCACCACCGGCGCAAGATCGAGGTACACGCCATCGAGGGCCTGCGCGAGGCGCTCGGCGGCAACTGGTTCGTCGCCCGAGGGCTGCACGACGGACAGCTCGAGCGATGTTGCGCCCCGCTCGAGCTCCCGAAGTGCAGTGGCGTTTGCAGCCGCCGGATCATCAAGCAC
>JBPCTP010000430.1:0-6497 GCA_051011615.1 Microthrixaceae bacterium
ACCTCGATGGCCTCGGTGTGCTCGTCGTCGCTGTCGCTCATGGATTCCGGTGTGCCCATCAAGGCTCCGGTTGCGGGCATTGCGATGGGTCTCGTGTACGCCGATGGCAAGTACACGACGCTTACCGACATCCTCGGAGCCGAGGATGCCTTCGGCGACATGGACTTCAAGGTCGCAGGCACCCGCGAGTTCGTCACGGCACTTCAGCTCGACACGAAGATCGACGGCATCCCCGCCGATGTCTTGGCAGCGGCGCTCAACCAGGCCCGCGACGCCCGCCTCGAGATCCTCGATGTGATGGCCGGTGCACTTGAAGGTCCCCGTGAGGAGATCGCTGAGACCGCCCCGAAGATCATCAGCTTCGAGATCCCCGCCGACAAGATCGGTGAGGTCATCGGTCCGAAGGGCAAGGTCATCAACACCATTCAGGGTGAGACCGGCGCCGACATCAGCGTGGACGACGACGGCATGGTCGGCATCGTGGCGATCGCCTCGGTCGACATGGGTGCGGTCAACGAAGCCGAGCGCCAGATCAAGCTGATCCTCGATCCGCCGACTGCAGAGGTTGGCGAGATCTACCAAGGACGGGTGGTGAACATCACCAAGTTCGGTGCGTTCGTCAACATCCTTCCGGGACGAGATGGCCTCGTGCACATCTCGAAGCTCGGCGGTGGCAAGCGGATCAACAAGGTCGAGGACGTTCTCGAGCTCGGTGAAGAGCTCGAGGTACGGGTCGAGGACATCGATCCGAACGGCAAGATCTCCCTGACCCCCGCATCGGACGCAGACCCAAAAGCGACTGAGGGCGGATCGGCGCCCAGTGCCGACCGCTCCGAGAGTTCTGCTTCCTCTGACCGCTCCGAGCGAGACTCGGGTAGCGACAATCGCTCCTCCGGCAACGGGGGTGGCGGCAGTCGTGGTGACCGCGGCGGCGATCGTGACGCAGGGCGTGAGAAGCGCCGTGAGGCGAGCTTCTCGGACAACTACGACGAGAAGGTTGCCGAACTCCATGGCGACCTTGGTCCGGCCCCGGTGCGCAACCGTGGTCGTGGCGGAGGTCGCAACCGCCGATGACGGCTGACTGCGCGAGGTAGGTCCAAACATGACCGGGCCTACCGACCGCGTCCGCCGAACCGTCCTTCAAAATGGCCTCCGGGTCGTCACCGACGAGCAGCCTGAGCGGGCGACCTTGTCGGTGGCGGTCTGGGTGGCTGTGGGTTCGAGGGACGAACCCGAAAGCCTTGCCGGGTCGTCGCACTTCCTTGAACACCTGCTGTTCAAAGGGACTGCGCACCGCGACGCTCGCTCGATCGCCCTGGCCATCGATGGTGTCGGTGGCGACATGAACGCCTTCACGGCTGCCGAGCACACAGCGTTCTATGCAAGCGTGCCCGCAGCTGATGGCCACATTGCTGTTGATCTACTGCTCGATGTTCTCCGGGCACCCGAACTGGCCGAACGAGAGGTGGAGGCCGAGCGACAGGTGATCCTCGATGAACTGGCCGCGGCCGAGGAGGATCCCGACGACATCACGTCGGTGAAGTTGTTCGAGGCATTGTTTCCCGGTCATCCGCTCGGTCGTGAGACGTTGGGTTCGCACGCATCGATCGCCGCTCTCGAGCGCGACGACATCGCGGCGTTCTTCGAGACCTGGTACCGACCGGCGAACCTGGTCGTGGTCGCTGCCGGCGATCTCTCACACGACGTACTGGTGGAGGAGGTGTCCTCCCGCTTCGGTGACCTCGAATCCGGTGCCGAGCCAGATCGCTCTCCACCGGGTGGCGAGGTCATCGCCAACACGTTCCAGCACCGCGAGTCTCAGCTTGCGCACATAGCACTCGGTTGGCGCGCCCCGTCAGTGCGAAGCGACGAGCGGTATCCCCTGGCGCTCATGAGCCATCTGTTCGGTGGCGGACCATCGAGCATCCTGTTCCAGGAAGTGCGCGAAGCGAGGGGCCTCACCTACTCCATCGGCAGCGAAGTCACCCAGCACATCGATTCGGGTGTGCTGTCGGTGCATTGCGCAACCCCTGCCGATGCCATGCCCCAAACGGTGACGCTCATCGAGGGGCTTGCAGCAGAGCTTGCAGAGATCGGCCTGGATCGCGAGGAGTTGGCACGTGCCAAGGGTGCGATGAGGGGTTCGATGCTGATGGGTCTCGAAAGCCCGGTCGCGCGATCGACCAGGATCGGGGTGGGCGAGACCATGCGTGGCGAGGTCCTGCCGGTGCGCGAACACCTGGAGCGGATCGAAGCCGTCACCGTCGATGACGTCCGCAAGGTTTGTGCTGACGTCTTCTCCGTGCCGGGTGTGTCGTCGGTGGTCGGGCCGAGCGAGCCCCGCCGCTAGGAACCAGCGAAACCGAGACGCTAGGGCAGTAGCGGTTCTTCTCCGTCCTCGACTTCGATGCGGGTGACTCCGAGTACGAAGAGCACGGCATCGAGGAACGGCACGTTGACGGTGGTGTCGGCGGCTTGCTGCACAACCGGCTTCGCGTTGAACGCTATGCCGAGGCCGGCCGCGGCCAGCATATCGAGATCGTTGGCGCCGTCGCCCACAGCGACCGTCTGTGACAGCGGGATGTGTTCGCGGCGGGCGAACTCGGCGAGCATCTCGGCCTTGTGTGCGCGATCGACGATCTTGCCTACCACTTCGCCGGTGAGGTGGCCATCGCGGATCTCCAGTTCGTTAGCCACCGCGTGGTCGAGGTCGAGTTCGGTTCGCAGGTGATCCGTGAAGTGCGTAAACCCGCCTGAGACGATGCCCACGGTGTAGCCCAGGCGCTTCAACGTGCGGATGAACGTCTTTGCGCCCGGGGTCAGGCGCATCTGTTTGCGCGCCCGCTCGAGTGCTTCGACCTCGAGGCCTGCCAGCAGTCGCACACGCTGGCGAAGCGCATCTGCGAAATCGAGTTCCCCGGCCATCGCGGCGGAGGTGACAGCCTGCACGCGCTCGTGGCAGCCGGCCTCGGTCGCGATGAGTTCGATCACCTCGTCCTGGATGAGTGTGGAGTCCACGTCGAGCACAACGAGGCGCTTGGCACGTCTCTCCAGTCCGGCGGGTTGCACTGCGACATCAAGTTTGTGCGCAGCCGAGGCCTGTGCGAGGAGCCGACGCAGTTCGGTGCGATCCGCACCCCGCACGAGGAACTCGTACGCGTAGACCGGATAGCGGGCCAGGCGCACGATCCGGTCGATGTTGGCACCGGCCGCAACAACTGCTCCCGCTATCGCTCCGAGTTCTCCTGGAGAGAGTTCGGTTTCCAGATCGTGGCCGAGGACGGTCACAGCATCGAGGCCCAGCTGCACCGGGGTCGGCCCCGACACCGCCTCCAGTGACACACTCAGGTGACGCTCGCGGCCGAAGTGGTCCAGCAGGTCGGCGAGTGACTTCGAGTCCCCTCGGCCGGGTGCCACTGCGGCGGCGAGGGTCAGGTGGCCCCGTACGAGCACCTGCTCGAGGTCCTGCACGGACGCTCCTGCGAACTCCAGCAGGTCCATCAGGTCAGCCGTGATGCCCGGCCGGTCCGCTCCGCTGACTCGCACAAGGTACGCATCGCCGGGTGCAACCTCGGCCCCAGTGCCAGCCGTGGCCTTTGGCTGCAGATCATCGGTTGCCATGCCGCCACGGTACGGCCCGGCGACCCCAGCAGGCGAGACCGCAGCGGTCCCGGGTCTGTTCGCGCAATAGCATCGGCGCGATGGCGACGAGACTCCTTCCCCGTTCAGCAGGCGATTCCACCGAACTCCCAACGGACCCGCAGGAGGTCTGCGAGGCCTTCCTTGCTGCGTTGGCCGACAAGGACATCGAGACCGCCAATGCCCTCATCGACGACGACATCCTCTATGTGAACGTAGGGCTGCCGTCAGTTCGTGGGCGCGAGCAGATGCAGAAGGTGTTCGACCTGCTCGACAAGCCCGAAGCTGCTTTCGAGGTGTACATGCACTCGATTTCGGCCGATGGGCCCACGGTACTCACCGAGCGCACCGACGTGTTGATCAACCGGCGCCTTCGAGCCCAGTTCTGGGTCTGGGGTCGCTTCGACGTGCACGACGGCCGGATCACCCTGTGGCGTGACTCCTTCGACTTCCTCGACATCGTGCGTGGCGCCCTTCGAGGTGTGGCGTCGATATTCATTCCCTCAATCGCCTCTGTTGCTCCAGCCAGCGTGGAGGACCAACCCGGCCGATGATTGGCCCCCGGAGAGCGGCGGGCCAGTAGCGCGGGCTGGCCTCACTTGTCCGAAGAAGCCGCTGACCTGTGAGACACGGTCAATCTGCGTTCGTCCACATCCACTGATTCCGTCTCCGTTGCCAGCTTCTCTCGGCGATTCGCTGCGGTAGCAATCGCAGCGCCTGCAGCGTTGCCGCTTGCAGGGTGGCGCTTCCTCCGACGACAGCGCTTCGTAGGACACCGGATCAGTGCGTGTGGTCCGAGAAGCCGAGCGAGGATGACTGTGGCGATGATGACGACGACGATGACGACTGACCAACCGAGCTGCGAGGTGGCGCCAAACTGACGCGACCGAGCGGGGTGTTCAGGCGGTGGCGACCTCGAATGCAGGATCCGGTGCCGGTTCTGTCAGGTCGACGAACACAGCCAGCAGCGCAGCGACCAGCGCTCCGGCCAGCAGTACGGCGGTCATGCCGGTTGCGTCCACCACCACACCGCCGATCAGTCCTCCGACGGGTACCAGTCCTGCCCAAGCCATCATCCACAGACCCATCACCCGTCCGCGCACTTCGTCGTGCACCCGGAGCTGAAGGATCGTGATGAGTGCGGTGACGATCACGAAATAGCTCGCACCTGCAACGAACACGGCGGGGAAGCCCACCCATGCGTTGCCTGCCAGCGCGAACGAGGCCAGTGCCGCAGCGAAGACGACCATCGCGACTCGCACGATCTTCGGGCGCTCGAAACCTGAGAGCCAGGACCCCATCGACACAGCGCCGGTGAATGCGCCCAGGCCGAAGGTCGAGAACAGCACGGTGTAGCGCCATCCCTCCATGCCGAACTGCTCGGCTGCGATCTTGGGCATCTGGTAGATGAACACCAGGCAGAACACCGAGTACACGGCGATGGTCATCAGTACCCGCCCGATGACGCGGTCCTTGCGGGCTTCGGCGAAGCCACCTGCGAGTTGCCGCAACGGCGATTCCTTCTTTGCCGCGGGCGGCTTGAAGTTTGCATGTGCCGTCATGAGCGCCAGGATCACGAACCCGTAGGTTGCGCCGTTGACGATGAAGACGGCTGTGGCTCCTCCGATCGCAGCGACTGCGCCACCCAGGATCGGCCCGACGACGCGGCTTGCGTTCATGGACGCGGAACTGAGCGCAACAGCACCCTGGAGGTCTTCCTTGCCCACCAGTGAGGGCAGGATCGCGTTGGCCGCCGGAGCATTGATCGATGCACCGATGCCGATGCACAGCACGATGCAGAACAGCATCACCTTGCTGGGATCGTCCTGGGTGGCGACGAAGGCCAATGCAAGGGACAGAACGGCTTGCGTGGAGGCGATCGAGACCATCAGCACTCGACGGTTCACGCGGTCTGCAATGGCTCCGCCGATGGGGGACAGGAGCAGCATCGGGCCCAGTTGGGCGAAGGTGATGATGCCGATGAACGTTGCACCGCCGGTGAGGTCATATGCCAGCGCGATCAGGATGACGTTTTGCATCCAGGTGCCGATGTTGGACGACATCGTGCCCGCGAAGACTCGGCGGAAGGACTTGTGGGAAAGGGCGGCCGCCATGGAACCCCGTGCATGGCGGGGCACTGGTCCACCCAGTTGGGTGACCGGCGTTTTCGTGTCGTCGTCAGAAGCTTCGCCTCTCGAATGTTTCGCTGATCGAAGCAATCGCACGGGATGAAAGAGTAGAGGCCGCGTTGCGGATTGTCAGACCGGTTCCCGCTGCTGTCCGGGTGGTCGCACGGACCTACGCTTGGGTTCAGTGGCCGAAACGCGTAACCATTACCAGGTCCTCGGCGTACCCCGGGGTGCGGATACCGATGAGATTCGTCGCGCCCACCGCAAGCTGGTGCGGGTGCTGCATCCGGACCGGCATGTTCAGGCCAGCACCGCCGAACAACAGCTCGCCGAGCGACGAATGCGCGAGATCAACGAGGCTTGGCAGACGCTGAGCGATCCCCGCCGCCGTTCCAGCTACGACCTGACGCTTCGCTCTTCGAGCACGAACGGATCGACGCGTCAGGAAAGCGGTTCGTCCAATGGTTCCGCTGCGAGAGGGCGCCCATCGGGCGGCACTCGTTCCAGCAGCGCCGGCGCAGGTGCGCAGCGAAGCACCTCGAGGCCGGGACAGGGGGCCTACTGGAGCACCAGTCGCTCACCACGCAAACCGACACATTCCCCACGACACACGGCCAACGTGGGCGGCGACTCCGAAGACACCCAAGAAGTGGGTGCAGGGGCCTACTTCCTGCTTCGAAAGGGTCCACTTGTGGCGATCGTCGCTGCCGTTGTCGGGCTGTTCGTGGT
>JBPCTP010000431.1:0-4330 GCA_051011615.1 Microthrixaceae bacterium
GCTCTACGACGTGCGGGCGGATCCGTCGGAGTGCAACAACCTTGCCGAGGCCGAACCGGGTCTGCTTCGCGAGATGATCGATCGGTGGTGGGTGGAGGCGGCGCGGCACCAGGTGTTGCCGCTCGACAACGCACCCTTCGATCTCGTCTTCGGCGACGGTGCCCGACCCGGGCACAAGGACCGCAACCGCTGGGTGTATCGGCCGGGTGGCTCGCCCGTACCCGAAGCACTGGCCGCGATGATCCGCAATCGCTCCCACAGGATCACAGCTCGAGTCGACCTCACCGACGGAGTCGCAACCGAAGGGGTGGTGGCCGCGCAGGGGTCCGGTTTCGGTGGGTGGTCGCTCTACGCGAAGGGCGGGGAGCTGCGCTACGTGCACAACTTCGTGGCCAGAGACCTCCACGAGGTCGCAGTCCCGTTGCCCGATCAGCCGGGAGGGCACACATTCGAGTTCCGTTTCGAGCGCACAGGGGACAACCAGGGCGTCGGCCACCTGGGCGTCGATGGGGGAGGGGCGGCTTCTGTCGAGATCCCGGACTTCACCCCGGTGCGCTGGGCCATCACCGGCGAAGGCCTTTGCTGTGGCCTCCAGTTGGGACTGCCCGTGACACAGGACTACCGCGGACCCTTTCCGTTCACGGGATCGATTCACGAAGTGGTGATCGAGGCAGAGGGCGAAGCATCACTCGACGTCGACGCCGAAGCGGACATCGCCTTCCGGGCTCAGTAGTTCCTGTTGTTCCGCTGTAGCGTCAAGGTGTGGGCAGATCAGGCCAGAAGCCTCGCAAGGGCAAGAAGCACCAGCACCTACCCAAGGTCGGCTCCAAGGCCGACCGAGAGTACGAGCTGCGCGAGAAGCGCAAGGTGTACTTCGGTGGCTGGCCCATAGCCGTGGCCGCAATGCTGGTGCTGGTACTTGCCATCGCCGTGGTAGCGATCACCTGAGTCAGGTGAAGATGATGTGCCCCCCGGCGGCCATCTCGTAGAACTCGCCGACCGTGATGATCTCGTGGACCTGGGGAATCAGGTCCTCCTCGGTCATCTTGAACAGGTCCACGGACGCCTTGCACGCGTACATGCCGGCGCCGGTGTCGGAGATCATCTCCACGAACTCGGGGATGGAAGGGATGTCGAGTGCCTCGATCTGCTTCTCCATGGCGTGCGTCATCACCGAACTCATGCCCGGAAAGCCGCCCAGCCAAGTGGCGACATGCAGCCCCGGATTTCCCACGGTCGCGACCTTGATGTGGTCGTGACGCTTCTGGTGGATTGCGTCGAGTCCGAAGAAGGTGAAGAACAGGTTGGCCTCGATGCCCTCGGCACGGGCACCGTTGGCCATGATCAATCCGGGGTAGATCCCCTCGAGTGATCCCTGCGACATGATGATCGAGACCTTCTCGATCGGTTCGTGGGGTCCGTCCTTGGTCAACTGTGTGGGGGATTCCGCAGTACTCATCTATTCGTCCTCTTCGTGGTTGTGTGGTCTGTGTTCAGATGCAGCCGCGCGGCTTCGGAATGCCTGCGACCTTGGCGGCGATCTTTGCCGGACCCTTCGGGAACAGCTGGTAGAGCTCCTTGACGCTCACCCCTGAGGTCTTGCCGAGTGCCCGGACCGTAGGCCCGGTGCCCTTTTCGTCCTGCGCCTTGCGCATGAACCGGATGACCGTCCAGTGGTCATCGGTGAGCGCGTCGATACCCTCCTCGCGCGCGAGTTCGGGCGCCATGGCCTCGGTCCACTGGGCGGGGTCGGTGAAGAAACCTTCCTCGTTCACCTCCACCTCGGATCCGGCTACGACTCTTGTCGGCATGTTGTTCTCCTTGATCGACTTGTGTGTCTTGTCTGTTCGTCTTGTCGCTTCCTGAGCATGGCTCAGGCGAGTTCCTTGCCCGAGGTGGGCATGTCGTGGCCGATCCCGGGAACGTCGCGGCCCGGTAGAAGGGCATGCCAGTAGAACCACTGGAACATCAGCTTGCCCATGTGGTTGAGACGGGACTCCTTCATGAGGGGCATCCCCACCTTGGCGGGGAAGTGGCCCGGAACGGGCTCCTGTTCGTAGTTGAAGTCGATGAGCATCGCCTTGCCGAACCCAGTCTCGATGAAGCAGTTGGCGTGGCCGTCGTAGGAGGCGTCGAGGGGTTCGCCGGCCAGGTGTCGCTTGACGTTCTCCACCAACACGTCACCCTCGAAGTGCGTAACGGACCCTGCCTTGGAAGCGGGCACATTTGTGGCGTCCCCGATGGCGAACACGTTCTCCTTGGCACTGGCCTGCAGTGTCGCCGGGTCGGTGGGCACGAAGTCGAGCTCGTCCCCGAGTCCCTCGGAGCGTCCGACCCAGGGCTGTCCCCCGTGAAGTGGGATCACGACGGCGAGGTCGAACGGCACCTCCCGCTCGTCCCAGGACACGAGGCGTCCGCCCCCACCGTCGGCGACGCCTTCGACGCTGCCCGTGTTGAACTCGGTCTCCAATGCGATGTGCTTCTCTGCCAGCATGCCGCCGAGGCGTTCAGCGGCCACCGGTTTGGTGAAGGCTGCGTCCAGCGGGGTCACGTACGTGATCTCCACACGGTCCCGGATCTTGCGTTCCTGGAAGAACCAGTCGGTGAGGAACGCGAACTCGAGGGGCGCCACCGGGCACTTGATCGGCATGTCGACGATGTTGATCGCGATCCTGCCGCCGTCGAAGTCGGCCAGTGCGGTCTCCAACGCAGCGGCCCCTTCGAGGGTGTAGAAGGTGTGAACGTTCTCTCCCCATCCCGGGCCGGTCAGGCCTTCGGTCTCCTCGGGCAGCAGGGCCGCGCCGGTGGCGACCACCAGGAGGTCGTAGGCGAGTTCGCTGCCATCGGTGAGATGGACGGTGTCGGAGTTCAGATCGACGCGGTCGATCGGGCTCTGGTGGTAGCCGATTCCCTTGTGGAGCTGCTTCTCCCGGGGTCGCACGATGTCCTCTGCCGTCGTCAGTCCGAAGGGCAGGAACAACAGTCCGGGTTGGTAGACGTGCCGGTCGTCCTGGTCGACCACGGTGATGGTGGCGTCGCTGTCGGCGTACTCACGGCGGAGTCGGTTGGCGGTGAGGGTCCCACCTGTCCCGGCTCCGAGTATGACGATTCGGTCGGCCAATATGGCTCCTCGCTAGAGGTTTGCGAAGCGAACTATAGCCCTTCTGCGAGCCTCGGGGTCGCTCCCACACCCGTGGCACAACTACTATCTGACGACCCGTCAGATATGGCCGACCGCACCCGGAGGACTCCAGACAATGAACGCTCCATCGCAAGCCCCGCTCGCAGGACTCAGGGTCATAGAGGTGTCCCTGCTCGGACCGGGCGCGGTAGGGACCCACCTAGCGGACCTTGGCGCGGAGGTGATAAAGGTCGAGCCTCCAAAGGGTGACTACATCCGCCCGATGACCTGGCCGATCATCGAGGGTTCATCGCTGCTTCACTGGCACATCCACCGCGGCAAGCGTTCGATCACGCTCGACCTCAAGACCGATGAGGGCAAGGAGATCTTCTGCGATCTCGTCAAGGATGCGGACGCGGTGATCGAAGCGATGCGCCCCGGCGCACTCGCCAAACGAGGCCTGGGTTTCGAGGACCTGCGCGAGATCAACCCCAAGATCGTGTTCTGCACCATCTCTGGATACGGCATGACCGGACCGTATGCAGAGCTGCCCAGCCATGGCATCGCGTACGACACGTGGGCAGGCCTCGTGAAGCCGGATCAGGACGAGAACGGCTTCCCCTGCATCCCTGAGCATCCCTCAACGGGCATCCACGCAGGTCCGCTCTTCGGTGCGTTCGGGTTGCTGGCAGGAGTGCTCCGCGCGCGGGAGACCGGCGAGGGATCGTTCTTCGAGATCGCCCAATCGGACTCCTCCGCGTACATGGACTGGTACCGCAGCGAGACGTGGAAGGCCTACGAACGACCCGAGGACGAAGTCACCGGAAATGCCTCGGACAATTACGAACGCCGCGCACCCGGCACCGCAGGCATGCGCGACGGCGTGCGGTACCAGATCTACGAGTCCTCGGACGGCCACGTGTTGTTCATGGCATCCGAGCAGGAGTTCTGGAAGAACTTCTGTGATGGCGTCGGGCGCATGGACCTCTTCGATCGCTGGCCCGGCTCGAAGTTCGCCGACCATGCGAAGGGCAACCTGGAGATGCGTCGCGAGCTGGTGGAGATCTTCAAGACCAAGACCACCGCGGAGTGGGTCATCTGGTCGGGTGAACACAACACCACGATCGCGCCCGTCAACACGCCCCAGACCCTCGCTGATGATCCCCAGTTCAAGGACCGTCTCGACTTCATGGGCTACGAGACACACGG
>JBPCTP010000432.1:0-3111 GCA_051011615.1 Microthrixaceae bacterium
GGGTGGGACGAGGCGGCGGACGGCCCGGCACCGGTTCTGTGGTCGCCCGCATCCAGCGCCTGGGGCGAGGTGTTGAACCAACGCCTCGCAGATACGGGCGAGGCGCCGATGGCACCCGAGGATCCGGCGCCGTTCATGCTGACGCCACTTGTGATCGCGATGCCCGAACCCATGGCGGAGGCCCTCGGATGGCCCGACACACCCATTGGTTGGGCCGAGATCCTGGAGCTCGCCCGCTCCCCAGAGGGCTGGGCCGCCAAGGGCCATCCCGAGTGGGGTCCGTTCCGCCTCGGCAAGACGAACCCCAACTTCTCGACCTCCGGATTGTCCGCGCTGATCGCCCAGTCCTATGCGGCGACGGGCAAGACCACTGACCTCACGCTGGAGGACCTGGCGCGCCCGGATGTGGTGCAGTACGGCACTGACATCGAGTCCGCCGTGGTGCACTACGGCGACATTACGCTCACCTTTCTCGACAACTGGTACCGGGCCGACCAGCGAGGCACCGCCCTCACGTACGCCTCCGCCGTGGCAGTCGAGGAGAAGTCGGTCATCGACTACAACCAGGGCAACCCCGACGGGATCCTCGATCCCGGCGAGGAGGCACGACCACCGCGAATACCGCTGGTCGCCATCTACCCGACAGAGGGAACCGTTTACTCGGACAACCCGTTGTTCATCCTCGATGCCGATTGGGTGAGCGAGGAGCAGGCTGAGGGCGCAGCCCTGTTCGCCGAGTTCGTGTCCACCACAGAGAACCAGGAGAAGGTGCTCGAGTTCGGATTCCGACCGGGCAATCCGGAGGTGGCCATCGGTCCGCCGGTGGACGAATCCAACGGCGTCGATCCCACCAAGCCCGAAACACTGCTCGACGTGCCCGATGGCGAGGTGCTGGTGGGTCTGCTCGACAACTGGGCCCAGCAGCGCAAGTCCGGCCGGGTCATGATGGTGCTCGACGTTTCCGGGTCGATGGGTTCCCCCGCGGAACCGACTGATCCGGGCGGGCCGACGAAGCTCGATCTGGCCGTCTCAGCAGTCCAGAACGGCCTGCAGGAGTTCAAGGCCGAGGACCAGGTCGGAATCCGGATCTTCACGACCGGCCTCGGCGCCACCGGAGATGACGACGGCGCGGACTACCAGGACCTGGCACCGGTGGAGCCGGTGGGGCCAAACAGGGAGGCGCTCGCGAACGAGGTCTCAACCCTCATACCCCTGAACGGCACGCCGCTTTACTCAACCATCGCGGACAGCTACGCCGAGATGGTGGCCGCGTATGACCCAGCTCTCATCAACGCTGTCGTTGTGCTCTCCGACGGTGAGAACGACGACGGCGATCCCTCCGACGACGACGCCCAACTCCGTTCGTTGCTGGAGGAGATCGAGACGACCGCGAACGGCGAGAACGCCACACCGGTTCGCATCTTCACCATCGCCTACGGAGCGGACGCGGACACATCGGTGTTGGAACGGATCTCCGAAGCGTCCAATGCGACCGCGTACGAGGCCACCGATGCCACAACGATCTCGGATGTGTTCACCGCTGTGGTGAGCAACTTCTGATGAGTTTCCGCGACCGCTTCTACACGCCGAAGGTTGCCAGGGCGATCACGTCGCCTTCTGCCATCGTCGCAACCGGTGGCGGTGCCGCGGTCGGGATTCTCGTCGGGCTGGGCCCGATCGGTGCGGTCGTGTTGGGTGCCCTGGCCTTCGGGGCCCGGGTGCTGGCCGCGGTGCCGCGGAAGAGCGCGTCGGGCGTGCCGCCGGTCGCACCCCGCAGCCTGGACCAGCCCTGGCGTGGGGCGGTGGAGCAGGTGCAGGACGCTCGTCGCCGCTTCGACGAGGCGGTCTCGACGCTTGCCGACGGGCCGCTGCGCGAGCGCCTGGACGGCGTGGCGGAGCGCCTGGAGGCCGCACTGCAGGAAGCGTGGCGCGTCGCACGTGCCGGGAACCTGCTCTCCAAGGGTCGCAAGCGGATCGACACCACCCGCATCAATGCCGAGCTGAACCACGCCCGCTCGCAGGCGCCCACCCCCCGCCAGGCGGACACCGTGGCTGCCATGGAGTCACAATTGGCCTCGGCGGCACGCATAGACACCACCATTGCCGAGGCCTATGACCGCCTGGTGCTGCTCGATGCCCGCACCGACGAAGCCGTGGCCCGTGCAGTGGAACTCTCGGTGTCACAGGCCGACCCCGATGCGGTGAGCACGCTCGACACCGATGTGAGCAACATCGTCGGCGACCTCGAAGCCCTGCGGCTGGCGATCGAGGAAACGGGAGACACACCCCAAGCGGGCACATCCGGGGCTCCATGAGTGAGCCTCCCCCATGAGTGAGATCGAGGACCCGACGGGCGACGCGCTCGTCGAGGGCGTCGAGATCGCCGCGGGCCTCGACGAACCCGAGGAAGCGCCTCGGCGGGGGCTGTTGGCATCCAGTGCAACGCCTGCGGTCGGTACCGCTCTGTCGCGGGCGACCGGTCTGCTGCGGGTCAGTGCGCTCACTGCGGCGCTGGGGCTCACATCGGTGGCGGACACCTACAACCTCGCCAACACCACTCCGAACATCCTCTACGAACTGGTTCTCGGCGGAGTGCTGTCCTCGACCCTCGTGCCCATGTTCATACATGGCAGCAGCGATGAAGGGATGGACGGCTCGCCAGAGGATGCAGACGACACCGCGTCGGTGTTGATGACCGTGTCGTTCGTGGCGATCACGGTGCTGAGCATCCTTGCGGTTCTCGCCTCGCCGCTCATCAACCAGCTGTTCGCACTGCCGCTGGAAGGAGCTGAGAAGGCACAGCAACTCCGTCTCGGCGACGAGTTCCTGGCCCTGCTGCTGCCACAGGTCTTCTTCTACGGAATGACCACGCTGATGACCGCGCAGCTGCACGCCCGTCGTCGATTCGCCGCCCCCGCTTTCGCACCGGTGCTGACCAACGTGATCACCAGTGCCGCGGGAGTGGCCGTCTGGTGGCTGATTTCCACGGGGCGCACCGATGCCGACTCGACGGCCACGGTGTACCTCCTCGGCCTCGGCACCACCGCTGGCGTTGCATCCATGGCGACTGCGTTGCTGCCATCGCTTCGTCGCGCCGGCATCAACCTGCGT
>JBPCTP010000433.1:0-4065 GCA_051011615.1 Microthrixaceae bacterium
CCAGCGGAGGACTACGGGGACTTCGGCATGCATGAAGACGGAATCGGCATGGCCCGCGCCTTTGAAGCGGAGTTCAACGGTGAGGTCGACACCGGCATCGGTGTGCAACCCGGCTTCTTCAACTGGGTCGACGGCGCACCGGCGCAGGGCTACCGCGCTCCACGCGCAGAGGCAGTCGAGACCGGCGCGCCCGCGGCGACGCCCGTCTCGCTCGGCGGACGGCGCAGCCGTGCCACGGCCGTGTTGACGGGCTCCTACGGCGCCGAGGTGATCGAGCCTCTTGTTTCTTCGGTGTCGGGCGAAGTGCGTGTGGTGGTGGTGCCGAACCACTACTTCGGCGGCAACATCGGGGTTACGGGCCTGATGGTCGGCGAGGACGTTGCCCGTGTACTCGTCGGGCAGCCCGAGGGTGACCGGTACCTGTTGCCCGATGTCTGCCTGTCCCGCGGCGTGTTCCTCGATGGAATGTCGCTTTCGGAGCTGCCCCGCGAGGTGGAGGTCGTTGCGACCGACGGCGTCTCGCTGCGTCGTGCCCTGCATTCCAAGGTGGCGGTGAATGGCTGAGGAACTGGTCGACCCGGCCGCGCCCAGGGTTGCAATCGTCGGGCGTCCGAACGTCGGCAAGTCCACGCTGTTGAACCGCATCCTTGGTCGCAGGCTGGCTATCGTCGAGGAGAAGCCCGGGGTCACTCGAGACCGCCTCGCCGTACCGGCTGCATGGAGGGGCAGGTCCTTCACCGTTGTCGACACCGGCGGCTGGTTGGCCGGTGGGTCGGTGCTCGATCGCAAGGTGTCCGCACAGTCCGAGGCAGCGCTGGCCGACGCAGATGCGATCGTGCTGCTGGTTGACGCAACCGTTGGCGTCACCGAGGAGGATGCGCGTGTTTCGCAGCTCTTGTTGGGCGACGAGCGTCCGGTCCTGCTCGTGGCCAACAAGGTCGATGACACAGCCCATGAGGCCGCCATCTGGGACCTGTTGTCGCTCGGACTGGGTGAGCCGATCGCCGTGTCTGCGCTTCACGGTCGCGGCACCGGCGACATGCTGGATCGCCTAGTCGATGAACTAGACGCCACCGGCGCGTTCGCCGAGGCTGAGGCCGCTGTGTCCGCGGATGCCGAGGCCCAGGAACCAACCGCGGCCAATGAACTGGAACCCAGAGTTTCGGTGGCTCTGGTGGGCCGCCCGAATGTCGGCAAGTCGACCCTTTTCAACCGCCTCATTGGCGAGGACCGCGCCGTGGTCCATGACATGGCGGGTACCACCCGGGACTCGGTCGACACGGTGGTGGAAACCGAGGCCGGCCGGATTCGCTTCGTGGACACAGCCGGAATGCGCCGCAAGTCCCGTGTCGACGAGGACACGGAGTACTTCTCCTCGGTGCGCGCGCTGCGCTCGATCGACACAGCTGACGTCGCCCTGCTCATCGTGGATGCCACCGAGGGAATCACCCACCAGGACCAACGCCTGGCGGAGAGGGTGGACGGCGCCGGCTGTCCGGTCGTGGTCGTGTTGAACAAGTGGGAGTTGCTCGACGCAGAGGCACGCGCCCAACTTGATGCCCAGGTCGAGAGGAAGCTCCATTTCCTCGGAAGTCCCTCAGTTCTCAAGGTCTCCGCCTTGACGGGAAAGGGAGTGAACAAGTTGATGCCCGCACTGTCGGGATCCATCGACGCCTACCGGACGCGAATACCGACCCGTGAGGTCAACCAGACCCTGCGCCGCGCCCAGCAATCCCAACCGGCACCTCATGGCGGGCGGGTTCTCTATGCGACACAGGGAGCGACCGACCCGCCGACATTCACCCTGTTCACCAACAAGGAACTCCCCGCCAGCTACCTTCGGTACCTGGAGCGGAGTCTGCGCGAGGGCTTCGACCTCGGCGCCACTCCGATCAAGTTGCGGGTGCGGCGACGGGGATGACCGTCGGCCAAACTGTGAATGTGAAACGAGAAAACTCCAAGTTCCCACGGCCCCGACTCCTGAGCGTCCTGCTCGCGGTCATGGCCGTGTTCGCGCTCATTGCCGGGGCCTGTGCCGACGACAACAAGGAGTCGGGCTCCGACGATGCGGACGCCGAGGAGTCGGCAAACGACGCCGAGTCCGCCAGTTCCCCCAGCCCGGGTGCGCCCGAGGTGCCCGAGGAGTGTGGCGACACCGCATCGGAAACAGCCGCAGTGGAGGTCGCCGAGGCACGTGGCGCGCCCGACACAGCCCTCGCCGAGGGTGTGGAGGTCGGAACGCTCGAGGTGATCGAGGAGGGTGACGGCGACGCCGTCATTCCGGGTGGGAGCGTCAAGGCGCTGTGGAGCTTCGTGAATCCCGCGGATGGCGAGGTATTCCAGTCCACCTGGGATGCCGGTGTGGGCCCACAACCCCTTCCGCTGGCGGAACTGCCGGAATCGTTCAGCACGGCCGCGGCGGAGATGAGAGTTGGCGGGCGCTACGCGATCGCGGTCACCGTTGCAGACGTGGGCGGTGCTCCGCCGGAGTTGGGCCTCTCCGATGACGATCCTGTCGTGTTCATCATGGACATCGTTTCTGTCTCGGAGGACTCCGCAGGCCTGGCTGAGGCGGACCCTGACGCTCTGGCGGCAGCCGAAGAACGCGGCGCACCCGAGATGTCTGTCCCGGAAGGGGATGCCGACACCGATCAACTCGTCGTGATCGACGAGGTCGAGGGCGAAGGCGCAGTCGTTTGCCCCGGCGATCAGGTCATCGCCCACTACACCGGGATCCGCGTCGAGGACGGAGAACAGTTCGACTCCTCTTGGGATCGCGGCGAGCCGAGCGAGTTCGGTCTCGACGCGGTCATCCAGGGGTGGACCGAGGGACTCGTCGGCATGAAGGCCGGGGGACGTCGCACGCTCGTGATCCCAGCCGACCTCGCCTATGGCGACGACGAGGACAGCGGCCGACCGGCCGGCACCCTCGTGTTCACCATCGATCTGGTCGGCGTGGGGTGAGCGAGGAAGAGTGAGTAGCCAGGCCGAAATGCTCCGGGCCGCCGTGGCCCGTGCCCGTGCGGGCAACCGCGATCGTGGTGCGGAGAAACTGGCCTCGCAGAACAAGCTGTGGGTGCGCGATCGCATCGCGCTGCTGTGCGACGAGGGCACGTTCGTCGAAGACCAACTGTTGGCCAACGCTCCCTACACGGACGGCCATCCAACCGATCTACCGGCCGATGGCGTGGTCACGGGCGTCGGTGAGGTGCATGGTCGACCGGTTTGCGTGATGGCGAATGACCCGACCGTGAAGGCCGGATCGTGGGGGGCCCGCACGGTGGAGAAAATTGTGAGGCTCACCGAGACGGCGCTGCGCGACGAGTTGCCGGTCGCGTGGCTGGTGGACTCCGCCGGAGCGCGTATCACCGACCAGGTGCAGTTGTTTCCCGGCCGCAGGGGAGCGGGGCGCATCTTCGCCAACCAGATCCGCCTCTCGGGAATGGTTCCGCAGGTGTGCTGCCTGTTCGGACCGTCCGCTGCCGGAGGGGCCTACATACCCAGCTTCTGTGACGTCGTGTTCATGGTCGAGGGAAACGCCTCGATGTACCTGGGATCGCCACGCATGGCGGAGATGGTGATCGGAGAGCAGGCCACCCTCGAGGAGACCGGCGGCGCACGCATGCATGCCACGACTTCGGGCTGCGGCGACAACCTGGCCTCAGATGACGAGGATGCGATCGAACAGGCCCGGGAGTACCTGTCGTTCATGCCTCAGCGTTGGACCGAAGACCTGCCCACCTATGCCCCCCAGCCTCCGACTCGCTCGCTGGACGACTCAGTCGTCCCCGAGGAGGAAACAGCCGGATACGACATGCACGATGTGATCGACGGGCTGGTGGACGCGGATTCGTTCTTCGAGATCAAGCCGCTGTTCGCGCCGGAACTCATCGTCGGACTCGGCCTGCTCGAGGGTCGACCCGTCGGGGTGCTGGCAAACAACCCCATGCACAAGGGGGGCGTGCTGTTCGTCGACTCGGCGGACAAGGCTGCACGATTCATCTGGCTGTGTGATTCCTTCGGCATTCCGCTGGTGTTCCTCGCCGATGTGCCGGGGTTCATGAT
>JBPCTP010000434.1:0-2548 GCA_051011615.1 Microthrixaceae bacterium
CTTGGCGGCCCTGACGGTCGAAGCGGCGGCGATGGCGAAGGTTCCGTTGGCCGGTACCTCCTGGGTTCCCGGCGTCGACGACTGAGGTTCTAGATCCCGCCCAGAATTCTGGGATTACCGTCCAGCCAGCTCTGGCGCAGCTGGCGGTGGCTGATGCGCCAACCCTCGGGCGTTCGGACGAAGTCGTCGGTGTAGGTCCCCGCGACCATGTACAGCTCGCCATCGGCCTTGCCGGCCATGAAGTGCTGAGCCTGCAGGTAACAGCCCGCTTTCGCGGTATCGCCGTCGATGTCGGCCCAGTGGTTCGCGCAGAGATGTTGGCTGCTGTCGAGACGTCCGACAGCGGACGCCACGATCTTCGATATGGCTTCGACGCCCTCGAGTTGGGGGATGCCTTGATAGTCGGCGGTGCAGTCGGGCGTGAACACCCGGTCGAGCTGATCGAACTCGTGCTGATCGATCAGGCGGGTGTAGAGCACCTGCACGTCGGCAATCGCTTTGGCATCTACAACTTCTTGAAGCGCTGGGTCCATGTCCCTGACGCTAGTCAGCGCAGGCGACGACGCGCTCCAGCACGTCATCGAAGAATTGGAGGCTGAGCCCGATTCTGTTCGACCACGCTTCCCAGTTGTGCGCACCTTCGTATTCCTCGTACCGGTGGTCGATTTCGCGATCGAGCAACGCTTGGTGGAGTGCAAGGTTGGCGTCGGCGAGGGGATCCTGGCGGCCGCAGTCCAGGTACAGCGGGGGCAACTCGCCCTTCGAGACGGCGTCGAAGGCGCTCAGGACATCGCGCTCGTCGTCGTCGAGTTCCGCTGTGCGGGCGATGTCATCGACAGTGAACTGGGCGAGTTGATCGAGGTGAGTGATGGCGGAGTGCATGGCGATCGCCGACACCCGGTTGTGGTGTCGCGCCCCCAACCGAGCGGCCCCGAATCCGCCCATGGAGTTGCCGGCCAGCAGAATCGGCGACTCGGCGGTTACCTCAGTCACCATCTCTTCCACGAGTGACAAGACGTCGTCGATGATCCATGCCTCGTAGTCGGCGCCAGGGTGGGCCAGATAGGCGGTTCCCTCAGCGGCCATTCCATCGCTGGGCATTGCCAACACCATTGGTCGAGTGCGGCCCTCGGCGACGAGGTTGTCGAGGGCAAGGTGGGCTCGGCCGAGCAGTGGCCAGTTCCACGCGCTTCCGTATACGCCGTGCAAGAGCACCGCGACCGGCGCGTTCAGGGGTAGCTCAGCACCCGGCGGTACATGGAGGAACAGCTCGCCGCGTCCACCGAGTGCCGGGCTCTCGACCGTCGCGACTCGTAGTCCGGGGTCGAGGGAGCCTGGCGGCGAAGCTCGGACCGTGCGGAACCGGGATGTCCACGGGTTGTTAGGCCAAGGTTGGGGCAGCTCGAAGCTCAAGGTGCGGGCAGCACCGTCGGCTGGAAGTCGGCCATGGTGCCGGCCTTCACGACGCCGCCTTGCATGACCGCAAGCAAGTTGGCACGGTCTTCGAGAACGCTGATGTCGTCGAGCACGTCGCCGTCTACGACCACCACATCGGCAAGTTTGCCCGCCTCGATGGTGCCGCACTCATCGTCGATACCCATGATCGTGGCGCCATTTCGCGTACCGCAGACCAGAGCGTCCATCGGGGAGAAGCCGACGTAGTCGACGAAGAAGGACAGCTCCTTGGCGTAGTCGCCGTGGGGGTTCCACGCGAACCCGTAGTCGCCACCCATACCAAGCGTCCCGCCGGCCTCGAGGATCATCCGGGCGCTCTCGGCGCCCGCTTCGAGGGTCTCCTGGTGTCCGTCCACCACTTCCTGGGGCATGTCGAACTCTGGGCCGTTCTTCACCGAGGCGTACTCGAACTGCAGTGCCGGCACACAGGGAACGTCCCGGGCCAGCATCATGTCGAGACATTCCTGATCCATGAACGTGCCGTGTTCGATGGAGTCGAAGCCGGCAACCAGCGCGTTCTTGATCCCTTCTGTGGCCCGGCAGTGTCCGAACACCTTGCGGCGGTGGTTGTGCGCCACCTGCACCACCGCTTCCATCTCTTCGTAGGTCATCGAGAGAGTGTGGTGGTCGTTGGTGCCCGGCGCGGCGGCATCGCCCGTTGGGTAGGTCTTCAGCCACTCGGCCCCACTCTTGACGAGGCGGCGGGCGGCCGAGCGAGCTTGGTCGGCGCCGTCGACGACCAGGATGACCCCCTCCATGCCGATCTTGCGGAACTCCGGGTTCCAGTCCATCAGACCACCGGCGCCACAGATCTCCTGGCCGCTGGGGACGAACCTTGGGCCGGGCACGATGTCGGCGTCGATGGCCGCCGCCAGCGCGACATCGGTGTTGAAGAGACACCCGGCAGAGCGCGCCGCCGTGTAGCCGCATTCGAGCGCCACGCGCGCATTCGTCGCTGCGTGCAACGACACCACCTCAGGAGGATGGGCGATGTCGAGATCCTCCAAGACCGCGACGTTGAAATACGAAGCGTGCCAGTGCGCCTCCACGAGTCCCGGGATGATCGATCCGCCGCGAGCGTCGACCGTGGACG
>JBPCTP010000435.1:0-3102 GCA_051011615.1 Microthrixaceae bacterium
CCTGAGACCTCGGGACGCCTCGTGGCGGCCGCGATCGATCGCTTTGGCCGACTCGATGCTGCCACCGCGTTCACCGGCGACATCGTGGTCGGTCGCTTCCTTGACTCCACCGCAGAGGACCTCGCGAAGTTGGAGCGCGGCATCCTCGACGCGCCGTACCACTTCCTCAAGAGCGTCCTGCCCCCGATGGTCGACCAGGGCGGCGGCCAGGTGTTGGTGATCACAAGCTCCTCGGGAGCGCGCACCACCCCCGGCGCACCGATCTATTCGGCGCTTCGTGCCGGAGCGACACACCTCGTGCGCAACGTGGCACGCGAAATGGCGGCGTCCGGCGTGCAGGTCAATGCCCTCGGCACCAACTTCATGGACTTCCCGGCATTCCTGGCCGCAAACCGGGCCACCGACGCCGAGGGCCGGGCCCGGGTCGAGTCCAAGGTCCCGATGGGTCGCCTGGGCACACTCGAGGAGTGTGCGGCCCTTTGCTGCGCATACCTCGACGGCAGCTGCGGCTTCGTCACCGGTCAGTTCGTCGCACACGACGGCGGCTGGTCCTAGTACGGATCAACACGCGCCGAAAACGAGACCCAGTGAATACGGAGCAAGAACAATGAGCAGCCCCATCGACCACGACTACGGAGAACCCAACCTCGACTACATCGCCACGTGGTTCGAACGTGACGACGACGGGCCGTTCTGGGCGCTCAACCTGATGAAGTACCGGGAGAAGGCGCTCGACAGGGACGGCGACGAACAGGACCGATCGGGTATCGAGGCCGACAACGAATACAACCCGGTCGAGCAGATCGAGGCCGTGGGCGGCCGGATGGTGCTGGTGGCACCGGTGGAGAAGCAGATCCGCGGTGACGAGGTCGTCTGGGACCGGATTGCGATAGTGCTCTACCCCACACGCAAGTCGTTCGTGGAGATGTCGATGCGGGACGACTTCCGCAAGAAGCACGAACACAAGAACGCCGGCATGGAGACCACCATCGTCGTGGCGTCGATGCCAGTGGCGGACGAGCCGGTACCGAGCGATGTCGGGTCCGCGGTCGGCACCGGGGACCGCCTGCTGCTACAGGTGTTAACAGATCCAGCGGCGCCTGATCTGGCCGGGACCGTTGACGGCACCAGAATCGGCCGATTCGCGGTGGAGGGCAACATCTTCGGCGACAAGCGCCAGTGGGCGGAAGCCCGGTGGGACCGGATCAGCGCAGAGGTCGCCGAGAAGCTGATCGCGCAGGAGCCGACGATCGATTCCGAGGCCTACACGATGGTGCTCACGCCGCAGTGGGACACCCTCGCGGAGTCGGTGGTGACGCCGCTGCCGTGAGGTCCCGGCCCAGCGAGCCCGACTGGCCGCTCAACAGCGTGCTCAGGTCTGTGAGCTCAGATTCCAGGCCTCGACGAGCGATCGATCACCTGCCACCTCGATGGCCGCTCCATTCGAGCGTCCCCACAGCCACGAGATCAGGGCGGCTTGGTCGCCGGTCGCCGACAGCTCCGGCATTTCATCGGTTGCTTCGAGGTGCTCGACGACGAAGCCATCCGCTGCCTTGCTCACACGCCAGGACAGGCCGAGGTCCGTCGCCCGGATCCCGAAAGGCGCGTTCGGCACACCTTCGGCTCCGAGGTCGCCACGGATGTACAGCACGCCGCGCCACATGTAGCGCAACGTCTCGTCTATGGAAGTTGCTGCCCGGGCTGGCGTGAAGGGCTCCGGGTCACCCAGGATCGCCTCGGCGTCCTGGAGGTGGATGGCACACTCGGTGGCTGCTCGCAACAGCCAACCTCGCGCCGTTCGCCGGTCCCCGAATACGAAGCAGGCGGCATCGAGATCCAGGGACTCCAACAGCGAAACGAAATCGCTGGTCACCTCTCGCAGATAGCCCAGTCGTTGTGCATCTCCCCGGGGTAGAGCCGGCTGCGCGTCCCATGCCGCTGCGAGATCCGTCGGTTGATCGCCATGGGTCAGGTTGTACCGATACCAGCCGGACAGCCCCGAGATGACGTGTGCCACCAACTGGCGAACGGTCCATGGCTCACAGGTCGGCACCGGTTCGCGTGCGCCGACGAGCGCGGCGATCTCGGCCAGGTGTTCCGTCGAGTCGACGATCCATTCGGCGAGCTCGATGTCGCCAAGTTGGCGGCACTGGCTCGTCATTGCGTCACCGCCGCTCGCCAGATACCGGCCATGGTCGTGTGGTACAGGTCGCGTTCCCAACCGGGGCATGGGAACAGGGCGGTCTGCATCGGCGAGCCCGTCGCGGCCCGGGCGCGCTCCTCGCCGGTGGTGATGTCAACGATCACCACATCATCGCCGCGGCCGTCGCCATAGTCACCAAGGACGAGTTCGCCCGAGTCCTCGAACAACATCAGGTGAGCGGCGTGGCCCAGTTCGGCCCGCCACCGAAGACTCGGCCGGTCGGACCCCGGTCGCCAGGCTGCGACCACGCCGTTGCCCGCGTCGAAGGCGACCGCTGTTTCATGCGCTTGGGAGTACAGCATCACGTTGCACTGGAAGCCGTTGGGCAGCCCAGAGATCTCGAACGTCTCATGGTCCGCGGCGTCCTCGATGCCGACGCGGATGACCCTGCTGGGAGCGGAGGCCGTACCGCAGCCGCGGAATGTGCCCGTGAACGAACGGGACTCCGCGCCGCCGTCCATGACCCACATGCTCCCGCCGGAGAGACATGGGTCCCACCCGTAGGAGCCGTCGTCGCGGAGGTAACGGAACTGCCATTCCTCGTCGAGCTGCAGTTCGCCCGACGCAGAGTCCCAATGCAGCCGATGCGAGGTGGTGACGCCCGTGACATAGAGGGTGTCACCATCCGCGGCGATGCGGCCGATGGATGGCTCCGGAAGCAGGACGGGAGCGGCCCGCTGCTCATGGCTTGCCGGGTCGAGGACCAGGATCTCGCACGGGTCTTCGGTGTCGATTCCGAAGTCCTTCGTCACGACCGAGCCATCGTCGAAGCAGATGAAGGAGTTGTACGGCCGCTGCCTGGGCAGCTCCGTGGATCGCTCGACCGTGCAGTCCGGGTTCACGGTGTGTATCCAGTTGCCCTGCACCACCACGAGCGAGCCGTCCGCGTGGGCGGCAAC
>JBPCTP010000436.1:0-3306 GCA_051011615.1 Microthrixaceae bacterium
AACGTCGATGCGACTGGCACGATTCGATAGTCATCAATATGACCACCGACCGCCCAACAACTCACAACCAGAACCTGGAGTCACACATGCGCCTTCAACTCGCCCTCAACGTCGACGACCTCGACTCGGCCATCGAGTTCTATTCCAAGATGTTCCACCACGAGCCCGACAAGGTCCGACCTGGATACGCCAACTTCGCGATCGACGAGCCGCCGCTCAAGCTCGTGTTGTTCGAAGGTGCCGGCGAGTCGGGATCCATCAACCACCTCGGAGTTGAGGTGGAGGCTGCATCGCAGGTCGAGTCGGCAGCATCCCGCCTGGACGCCGCCGGCCTGGAGACCACCGAGGTCTCCGAGACCGAGTGTTGCTATGCGGAGAAGACCGAGACCTGGCTCGTTGGCCCCGACGGCACGCGCTGGGAGTGGTACGTGAAGCATGCCGACAGCGAGTCCGAGGCCGCACAGGTGCCGGTCGAGCGCGTCGCGGTCGGTGCCGGAGTCCGGGCGCAGGTCGCCGAGGAAGTCACTAGCTGCGGGCCCGGCTGCTGCTGAATCGCACCCCGCCGGGGAGGTAGCGTTCAGCGGCGATGAGCGCCGCCACCTCACACAGCAGCCCCGTCCTGCGAAGCCGACTCGACACGAGCTCAGCCGAGTGGGCTGCCAACGTCGAGGCGATGGAAGCCCTCTGGGGTCAAGTCGAAGACCAGCTCTCCCAGCTGGAGTCGATCGGCGGGCAGGCCAAGCTGGACAGGCACCGCAGCCGCGGGAAGATGCTGGTGCGCGAGCGGATCGAGGCACTTCTTGATCCCGATACCCCTTTTCTCGAGCTGATGCCGCTCGCTGCGGCCGAGACCGACGACCCGATCGGTGCGGGCTCGGTCAACGGGATAGGAATCGTCGAGGGCGTGGAATGCCTTATTGGTGGCACCGACATGACAGTTCGAGGCGGTGCCGCGAATCCGAACACTCTCGCCAAGGGCCAGCGCGCCTTCGAGATCGCCGAGGCCAACAGGCTGCCGATGATTTCGCTCTCGGAGTCCGCCGGTGCCGACCTGCCCCGCCAGGCCGACATCTTCGTGCCGGGCGTTGGACAGTTCCGCAACTTGACCCGGCTCTCCAAGGCCGGCATCCCGACCATCACCGTGGGCTTCGGTCCGGCGACGGCGGGAGGCGCCTACGGCCTGGGCATGAGCGACTACGTGGTGATGGTCAAGAACCAGTCCTACGCCTATCTGGGTGGCCCACCGCTGGTGAAGATGGCGATCGACGAGGACGTCGACGACGAGACGCTGGGCGGTGCCGAGATGCACTCGCGCACCTCCGGGCTGTCGGACTACCTGGCGGTCGACGAGATGGATGCCATCCGGGTCACCCGAGACATCGTGCGCCACCTCGACTGGCGCAAACTCGGCCCCGGGCCGAGCATGCCGGCCGACGAACCCGTGTATGACCCCGAGGAACTCATCGGGTGTGCCCAGGCCGATGTACGGGTGCCGTTCGAGGTGCGCGAGGTGCTCGCCCGCACGGTCGACGGCAGTCGCTTCGAGGAGTTCAAGCCGCTCTACGGCGACAAGCTGGTGTGCGGCTGGGGTTCGATCTGTGGATTCCCCGTCGGCGTTCTCGCCAACAACGGGATCCTCTTCTCCCAGGAGTCCGAGAAGGGGGCGCAGTTCATCCAGATGTGCAACCGCACCAACACGCCGCTGCTGTTCGTGCAGAACATCACCGGCTTCATGGTCGGGACCGCCGCCGAACAGGGCGGGATCATCAAGGACGGCGCCAAGCTCATCAACGCCGTGTCCAACTCCGAGGTGCCGCACTTCGTGCTGATGGTCGGGGCCAGCTACGGCGCCGGAAATTACGGCATGTCCGGGCGGGCGTATGACCCACGGTTCATCTTCACCTGGCCGAATCACCGCATTGCAGTGATGGGCCCCAAGCAGTTGGCGGGCGTGATGGGAATCATCGCCCGCAAGGCGGCCGCTGCGAAGGGCAACGAGATCGACGAGGACACACTCGCCGAGCAGACCGGCATGCTCGAAATGCTCGTCGAGTCCCAGTCGACCGCGCTGTACGCAACGGGGCGGATGTGGGATGACGGCATTATCCACCCACGCGACACACGCACTGTTCTCGGCATGGCCATGTCGGCAGCTCACTCGAACGTCGTGCAGGGCGCCGAGTCCTACGGCCTCTGGAGGCATTGACTTGATTGTTCTTCGCGCAAGCGGTCATCGCTGCGGCGGCGGGGACCCCAGCCCCGCCGCGGTCGCAGGAGCGGGTACACGGTGATATCCAAGCTGCTGATTGCAAACCGGGGGGAGATTGCAGTTCGGATCGCGCGTACGGCTCACCGGATGGGCATCGACACCGTCGGGGTGTTCTCCGAGCCTGATCGCACGGCGCTGCACACCCGCAGCGTCGACCAGGCCGTGGCGCTCGGCGGCTCGACACCGGCGGAGTCCTACCTGCGCAGCGATGCCGTGATCGAAGCCGCCCTTTCCACCGGATGTGACGCCATCCATCCCGGCTACGGCTTCCTGGCGGAGAACGCGGACTTCGCGCTTGCGGTGCAAGAAGCCGGACTCATCTTCGTGGGACCGACTGCGGAGCAGATCGAGCTTCTCGGCGACAAGATCGCCGCCAAGGCAGCAGCGATCGACGCGGGCGTACCCACCACCGAGGCGATCGAGTTGACTGCCGCCACGCTGGCCTCGGGGGAGGTCGCCGGTCTCCCCATCCCTGCCATGGTCAAGGCCGCAGCAGGTGGAGGTGGCCGAGGCATGAGGATCGTCACCGACGTTGCCGACATGGCCGAAGTGGTTGCGTCTGCCAGTCGTGAAGCCGCGTCAGCCTTTGGTGACGGACGGGTGTTCGTGGAGCCGCTCATAGAACGCGGGCGCCACGTGGAGGTCCAGGTTCTCGGCGACACGCACGGCAATGTCGTGCACCTGGGCGAACGCGACTGTTCCATCCAGCGTCGCCACCAGAAGGTCATCGAGGAGGCGCCGTCGCCCGGGATCGGCGAGGCGGTCCGCAAGGCGTTGTGCGAGGGAGCCGTTGCCCTCGCACGCGCAGTTGCCTACCGAGGTGCGGGCACAGTCGAGTTCCTCGTCGGGGAGGACGGCACGATCGCTTTCCTGGAGGTCAACACACGACTCCAGGTGGAGCATCCGGTCACAGAGGCCGTGTGGGGTGTCGACCTTGTCGAATTGCAGCTCCTGGTGGCCGACGGGCAGCCGCTGCCGGTCAGTCAACAGGACCTGCACCCAGCGGGCCACGCGATCGAGGTGCGGGTCGTCGCCGA
>JBPCTP010000437.1:0-4812 GCA_051011615.1 Microthrixaceae bacterium
ACGTGCCACAGACCGAGGCCCGCTATGGTCACGAACCAGACCAACATCACGGGCCCGAACACCCGCCCGATGGAAGCAGTTCCACGTGCCTGGACCGCGAACAGACCGACCAGAATCGCGACTGCGATCGGGACGACCCAGGGGGCAAACGCGGCGGTCGCCACCTCGGTGCCCTCGACCGCCGAGAGCACCGAGATCGCAGGCGTGATCATGCCGTCGCCGTAGAGCAGGGCCGTGCCGAACAGGCCCAGCAGGATCATGCCGTGTCTGAGCCCCCGTCGATCGGTGATTCCCAGCAGCGACGTGAGCGCGAGGATGCCGCCCTCGCCCTCGTTGTCGGCCCGCATCACGAACACGAGGTACTTGAGGGTCACCACGATGATGAGTGACCAGAAGATGAGCGAGAGCAACCCGAGGACGGTGTCCTGGGTGACCATCAGTTCGTGGCCGGGCCCCTCGAGGGACTCCCTTACGGCATAGAGCGGGCTCGTGCCGATGTCGCCGAAGACGATGCCGAGCGCAACGAGCGCCAACCCCTTGCGGGTTCCGTGCAGCTCGTCTTCCACGGATCGCACGCTATCGGCGTTTCATCCGTTCTCCTGTGAGCATCAAGGCGAAACCAACACCCGCACCCGTCCCGGCCGGCCCGCTCAGGCGAAGACGAGTCGCACAATCCAGTCAGCCACCAGTGCCGGCTTGTCGGACCCTTCGATCTCCATCGTGTAGGTGCGGGTCAGGTGAATGGCATCGTCGCCCTTGCGGTCCGCAGCCTTCAGCTCGGAACGGCACCGGACGTTGGATCCATTCGGCACGGGTGCCACGAAGCGCACCTTGTCAAAGCCGTAGTTCATGCCCATCGCCACGCCCTTGAACAGCTCCGGATCAAGGGGGATCGACGCGGCCAGGTGGGTGAGCATCGACAGCGTCAGGAAGCCGTGGGCGATCGTGGTCGGGAAGCCGACCGACTGGGCAGCCGATTCGTCGACATGGATGAACTGGTGGTCGTGGGTGAGATCGGCGAACTCGTTGATCATGTCCTGGGTGATCTCGAACCACTCACCGACCCCCTCTTCGCTACCGATGCGTTCGCTGATCTTCTCGAATGCGGTTGCTGCTGCTTCGGACATGCCGACCTCCTCTTGGTTCGGTGAAAGCGCCCGGCGCCCGGCGCCGAGACCTCGACACTGTTGCAGATCCTGGCGGCGGTAGCGTCAGCGACGATGCCTGAGACACCGAAGGTCCCGATGCGCAAGGCCCCGCCGCCGCTTCTCCAGGTGAGCGTGGCTCATGCCGAGGCGCTCAACCCGCGCACGATGAGGGTGCGCTTGAGCGGCGACCCGCTGAGTGAGATGGAAGTCCCCCAGCCCGCGGCCAGCGTGCGCCTCCTGGTTCCCAGCGAACCGGGGGGCGAGCTGGTGATTCCCGAGTGGAACGGCAACGAGTTCCTGTTGCCTGACCGAGAACGCCCGGCCCTGCGCACCTTCACGCCCCTGCGTTTCGACAAGGAGTCCGGCGCCTTGGATCTGGAGATCGTGCGCCACGAAAGCGGTGCGGTGTCGTCGTGGGTCGAGACCTGCGGCGAGGGTGACCCCGCAGCACTGTCGGGCCCCGGTTCCGGTTGGGAACCCGCAGCGGATATTGCTGAGCTTCTCGTTTTTGGCGACGAGACTGCTGTGCCGGCGATCGGCCAGCTCCTCGAGTCCGTCGCGGCGCTCGAGCCGACACCGTCGAGCACCGTGCACATCGAGGTGGAGACTGCGGAGGCGAAACGACCGGTCGGGCCAATGTCACCGGATGACGTCATCTGGCACGTGGCCGATCCCGACGTCGCACCGCTGTCGGGCGTCGTGGCCGCCGCGCAGGCGATCGAGTCGGTCACGGAGCACACACACATCTGGGCGGCAGGCGAGGCCGCGGCCGTGCAGGCGCTGCGCAAGCACTTCCTCAAGGGACTGGACGTGCCGCGCAGCCGTGCGTCGATCCGGGGCTACTGGAAGTCCCGCTGAACCGGCACCCTGGAAGCCACGAGTACGCGACAATCCACCCATGACGCAGAAGAACGTTTTGGGTGGTGATCTGGAGGAGTGCGGCAAGGACCCCGTGACCGGCTTCTTCCGCGATGGGTGTTGCAACTGGTCAGAGCAGAACGTCGGATACCACACGATCTGTGCGGTGGTGACCGCTGAGTTCCTCGAACACCAGCGTTCGATCGGCAACGACCTGGTCACACCCAACCCCGGATTCGGATTCGCCGGCCTCAACCCCGGGGATCGTTGGTGTGTCACCGCCCGCAACTGGCTACGTGCTCACCAAGATGGTGCTGCGGCGCCAGTCGTGCTTGCTGCCACCAACGAGGTGACCCTCGAAATCGTGGACCTGGACGTTCTCCAGCAGTACGCGGTTGACGTGCCGCCGGATCCGAGCGTGTTGGCCGGCGATTAGCCCTACTCCTCGGCGGCTTCCTTGATGCGCCCGAGGGTCTCACGCATGCCGCGTTCGTTGGTCTTGCCCCGCAAACGTCCGAGCAGCGCCCAGTAGATCTTGGTGGGCAGGCTGGATTCGAGGCGGAACGATTCCGTGGCCTTGGTGCCGTCTCCGTCGGGTTCGAAGTCATAGCGCCAGTTGTTGACCACGCGCTCGCCCGGGCCGAGCACCGCGAAACCGAACGTCTCACCCGGCTCGCAGTCGGTGATCTTGCAGACGGTCCAGTAGGCGGGTGGTCGTCCATTGCGCAGGACATGGCCTCGAAACTTCACACCGACGGCCGGTTCGCTCGCGCCTTCCAGCCACTCGGCCTCGAACGTCTCCGGACTGAAGCGCCCGGTGTTGGTGATGTCGGAGACAAGTCCCCAAACCTTCTCGGGTGGGGCGTCGATGTGGAGGCTGACCGATCCTTGCATGTGGCGACGATACGCCTTCGCCGGCCCTACTAGCTTGCGCCCATGGCAGACAACGTTCCGGAGGTCACATCCATCCACCACGTGGCCCTCACGGTCCGTGACGTGGAGGCTTCGGCCGCTTGGTACGAACGGGTACTCGGGCTCAACCGGATTCCGGTGCCCTTTCCGCACCACGACCGGGAGGACACCGGGTACGGGGTGTTGATGGTGTCCGCTGACATGAGCGTGGTGATCGGCCTGCACCACCACGAGTCTCACGGCGGCGACGGGTTCGACGAAGCTCATACGGGACTCGACCATCTCGGCATCGCCGTGGCTGACCGGAATGCCATGGACGCTTGGGTGGCGAAGCTGGATGCCGAAGGTGTTGAGCACAGCGGCATCCGGGACCTCACCGAACCGGTTCCGTTCTCGACGCTGGTGTTCCGCGACCCCGACAACATCCAACTCGAGCTCTACAGCAACTAGACCGACCGGCACACCGGCGCGCACATCGATGGAGGGAACATGAAACGATCCGATTTCGGCGAGGACTTCCTGTGGGGGGTGGCGTCCGCGTCGTTCCAGATCGAGGGTTCTCCAAAGGCAGATGGCAAACGCCCGTCGATCTGGGACGAGATGGCGCGCACCGGCCGAGTCCCCGGCGAAGGCGCCGACCAGGGCATCCAGTTCTATGAACGCTGGGAGGAAGAACTGGAGCTGATCGCGTCGCTGGGATTCAAGGCGAACCGGATCTCATTGTCCTGGCCTCGACTCCTCGGCGACGGAAGGGGCCCGTGGAATCCCAAGGGCGCCGACTTCTACCACCGGGTGATCGATCGAACACTGGAACTGGGCATGGAGCCGTGGGTGACGGTGCACCACTGGGACATGCCCCTTGCCCTGTGGAACGACGGCGCCTGGGCCCGTCGTGGAATCATCGAGGACTTCGCCGCCTTCGCGGACCGCTGTGCTGCGGAGTTCGGCGACACCGTGGACAACTGGATGGTCTTCAACGAGCCGGCGAGTGTGGCTGCGTTCGGTCTCGTCGGACTGTTCGGACGCAAAGGCCTGCACCTCGACCAGACGGTGCGCTCCATCCACCACATGAACCTCGCGTGCGCCGAGGCGGGTCGGCGGATGAGGGAAACACTTCCCGACACGGCGACCATCGGCACCACCAACGTGATGTCGGTGACCCATCCCTATGGACCAACGGACGAGCGCACGGCACGGCGCAAGCGAGCGGTCGAAGCGCTGACGACCGACATCTTCCTGGACCCGGCCGGTGGGCTTGGATATCCGTTCGAAGCCTCGAGGCTCGTGCGCCGGTTCGAGAAACACATCATGGACGGCGACCTGGAGGCGGCTACGTTCCGTTACGACTTCATGGGCGTGCAGTACTACGGCCCGACCGTGGCGTTCCGCGATGTGCCCCTGCTCGGTCCGCTGCCGTCTCGCAACGTCCCGGATGCGGAAGTGCAGATCCGCTCCGATGTGGGCATCGCCCAGGACCCAGACGGTCTGCTGTGGACATTGCGCAAGTATGCAAACCACCCCTCCGCTGACCGAATGATCATCACCGAGGGTGGCTTCGGTTGTCAGGACCGCCTGGAGGGCGACCGAGTGCGCGACGACGTGCGGATCTGGATCTACCGAAAGCACCTGGAAGCGGTGCTCGCTGCGAAGGCCGAGGGACTGCCGGTGGATGGCTACATGGCGTGGTCCTACGCCGACAACATCGAGTGGTTCATGGGGCGGCGACCACGATTCGGGCTCGTCTACGTCGAGTACGACGATGACTTCAGGCGCATTCCCAAGGACTCGGCGCGCTGGTTCCAGAAGCTGCTGACCGATCCCGACGGGGTCGACTGAGCGGCGCACCTGCCCGGACACAGAGAGCCCTCACGGGGACACAGAGAGCCCTCACGGG
>JBPCTP010000438.1:0-5968 GCA_051011615.1 Microthrixaceae bacterium
GCAAGATACCGGCCAACGAGGTGTCAGGTGCTCAGAGGATGTTCGTGGTGCTCAGGTTCGGGTTGCTCACGTCCGCGTACCAGTACGAGGGCCTGTCCGCTCAGAGGCGCGGCGGCTATCACAGCGGTCGGCGCCGGGTTGGTCGTGCCCCCACCAGAAGGCCGGGTACATGCCGCGGCGATCAGCGCGATCGCACCCAGGAATACGACCAGAATCGAAACGGCACCTCTCGTGCCGCGCCTTGTGTTCCCGCCCATGGAACTGCTCCCTCAACGGAATTCGGGGAGCCGATGTGCATCGCCGAGCCCCCGCCATGGTGACCACAGCCTGAGGTCACAGAAAGAGACTATGGCGCACTGACCGCTGGCACATCCAGCTGACGACCCGTCAGGGAGTCACGGGGTGCGAACCACTGCCCGGTTCATCAGCGTCGAGGTGGCGCTATCAGTGGTTTCCGCTTGCCAGACTCCTGGCTGTTCCTCATCGATCCGGTTCGCAATCGCAACGAAGGGGCCCTGGCGGCCGGGGGACAGGAACTGCACGTCGGCCGAACGGACAGGCGCGTCGGCGGCCGCCTCAGCCGATGCCAGCACGAGCGCGCATGCAACACCGCCGTGGAGGATGCCCGAACTGTTCGACACGTATTCGTCGAAGCGCATCTCGAGTGCTCCGGATTCCGCCGGTCTGATGCCGAGCGACTTCCCCAGGTGCTCGGCGAGGTGGCCCTCATCGGTTCCCATCCTGAAGACCTCGCCCGGGTCGGGTGTGGGGATGTCCATGTGCTGGTTGGCGCCAGCCCGCCCCACCCGGGCGAACTGCCCGCGGGCGTGGGCCACGAGAAGGTCATTCCAACGCACCGAACACTGGGTGAACACCAGTCGCTTGCCGGCCTTCACCACGAGGCCGTCGACGTGGAGCTTGCCCTTGGGTTCCACCGCTCGGTTGGTGAGGTCGAGCGACAGTGCCGCGGTGGATCCCCAGTCCGGAAGCACGGCCAGTACAGCGACGAAACCAATGGCCTCGTCAACGATCGAGCAGACCGCCTCGGTCATCACGGTTCGGTCCGGCCGGAGCACTTCTTCGGTGCAATCGGCGGTGAGTTGGATACGTCCTGGCTCAGGGACCCGGTAGGCAATTCCGAGGTCGCGCCCCAGGTGGTGTTCAGGTGGGTAGTCGGTACCCGAGGGCATCCGTAGACCCTAGATCCAGCGCCGATTTGGCCCGTCGTGTCGCTCGAAGTCGACGTCGGGCGACTGTTCGCTGGAGTCTTGCGCGGTTGTAACGCTGGATCGCCACGAACGGCAGGTGCACGACGAGCCCGAACGGAACCATCACGACGACGATCCACCGGGGAAGGAACACCGCGAACACCACGCTCGCCGCAACATTCGCCCAATGAACGTATTCGGCACGTCGGGTCTCCGCGATGAAGCGCTCGAGGTGTGCTTCGGAGCGACCGGTCAGGTGGGATTTGGAGAACCCGTCGCGGAACGTGTCGCCACGTTCGGGAAGGCGGTCTTTCCAGAGGCGAATCCGAAGAGTTCGGTCATAGAAGCGGCCGCCGTCCTCGAAGGCCCTTGCGCGGGTGAGCCACGTGTCGTGGTCCAACCTGTCGAGGTTGACTCGATTCCCGACCCAGCCGGTACCGATCCCGATGGCGATCCAGCAGAGCGACAGCAGGCCAACCACCGCCAGGGGGGCCATGCCGTCGAGGGAGATCACCGCACCGCCTCGTCGGAGCTCGTGGCGGAAGCATTGAGCGGGATGTCCCGTCCGCGCCAGCGGACCTTCCGACGCACCAGCGTGAACCACAGACTCCGGAAGAAGACTGCGAAGAACACTGCCAGCTGGAGGGGAAACAGAATCGCCGCCAGCGCCGAGAAGTTGCCCAGCCTGGCGAACATCGATCGCAGTTGGAACGCGAACGCTGCATACAGCCCCGTGGACACCGCCAGCGCCGCGAGGTCGGTGAACGACCCCAACAGCGTCATGGTCGCACTGCCCATGGCGATCAGCCACAAGATCGCGCCCAGGAGGCGCCGAATCGGGGTGTTGCCGGCCCCCGTGGCGAAGTTCTTGGTCCAACCCTCGACCAGCGAAGCGAAGCCGCTCGGGTACATGCGGAAACGCAACGCGGGCCCACCGGTCAGGACCGTCACGCTCCGGTCGTGCTCGGTGAAGCGCCGCGCCAGCGCCATGTCCTCCACCACATCGGAGCGCACTGCACGGTGGCCGCCCACCAGCTCGTAGTCCGCGCGGCCGGTGGCCATGACCGGGCCGAACGCGCCGGTGCTGGGCCCCGGGCCACCCGCTCCGATGCCCATGAAGGCGACCACCCCGAACAGAGCCGAGACTTGCTCATATGGACGCTCGACGGAGTGGTACGGCTCAACCGAGACCAGGCCTCCCCGTACGTCCAGCTCGTGCAGCACCGACTCGATGGCGCCGGGTTCGATCCTGACGTCCGCATCGAGAAACAGCAGCGTGCTGCCGCTGGAGGCAACGGCTCCGACGTGACAGGCCCAGGCCTTGCCCAGCCATCCCGGTGGGGTCAGGCCGGCGGAGAACGTACTGACTCCTTCGAAGCCACGGGCGATGGCCAGGGTGTCGTCACTGGAGGAGTCGTCCACCACGATGACCTCGGAACCAATGGGGCGTGCACGTTCGAGGTCCGCGAGCAGGTTCGGTAGCGAGGCGGACTCGTTGCGCGCAGGAATGATGATCGACAGGTCGGCGACCCCCAACTGGACGACGCCATCCTCCGGCCGTTCGACACGGAGCTGATTGGGCCGGCCGAAGAGCCACCATCCGATGGCCCATCCGGTGAGCACCCAGAGCACATTCAACATGATCCCTACTTCGTTGCGTTGCTGGGCGGTGGATGCGGTCCTACGAAGGATCTACGCCACGGCGGACACCCGATCTGACGACCCGTCAGTTCCTCGCTATGTTTTCGTGGGTTCGTCGGAACCGGGGGTATCGACATGACCACTGCAAATTCTACTGCGGATTCGCCTGTCGACGGCCGAATCGACGCCGACACGGTGGCGAGATTTCAGTTCCACGGTCAGGACGTGGGCTGGCTGATCGACCACCGCGCCGAGCACCGGGGCGACCACGCGTTCCTCGTGTGGGAACCCAAGGATGGGGAGCGACGGAGCTGGAGCTACGCCGAGTTCGCAGAAGAGACCCGCAGGATTGCCGGTGGCCTGGCCGCCCGTGGCATCGGTGAGGGCGACACGCTGCTCATTCATGCCGAGAACTGTCCCGAATCGGTCATCGCCTGGTACGCGATGGCACGCCTCGGTGGCGTCACCGTGACCACGAACACCCGCAGTGTGGCGGCGGAGCTTGAATACTTCATCGAGCACTCCGGAGCCAAGGCAGTCATCACCCAGCCGCAGTTCGCGGATGTCGTGGCGACCGCGGGCGCAGGACTCGACTGGGTGGTCGTCACAGACGACAACTCGGGTACGCCGGCCCCGGCAGAACAGCTTGACCACGGCCATGATTCGTTCTCCAGTCTCTACGGTGACCCGGCCGCCATTTCGCGGATCGAGCCGGATCCGCTTCGTCCGGTGGGGATCATGTTCACTTCGGGGACCACTTCGAAGCCGAAGGCGGTGGTGCACACCCACGGCAACGTTCTGTGGGCCGCCAAGGTCAATCCCTCCAACATCGACTTCGGTGCGGACGACACCTACCTCTGTTACCTGCCCTTCTTCCACGTCAACACCCAGGGATGGGCCATCTGGACGGTTTTGGGTGCCGGTGGCACCGTCGTGCTCCAGCCGAAGTTCTCAGCGAGTCGCTTCTGGGATGTGATTGCGGCCAACTCCGTCACACACATTTCGCTGATCCCATTCGTGATAAAGGCGATGATGGCCGAGCCGATTCCCGAGCACACGGTTCGCGTCGGGGTGTTCGGCCTCATCATGCCGATCCTCGATGAGATGCTGGGCATGCGCGTGATCGCCTGCTACGGCATGACCGAACTGGTCGGGCACGTGATCCGGTCCAATCCCAATGAGTCCTATCCGGACATGGCGATGGGCAAGTTCGCTCCGGGATACGACTGGATGGTGTTCAACCACGAGACCGGCATGCCCGCCGAGCCCGGAGAGATGGGAGAGATCTGGATCCGCGGAATCCGCGGCATCTCGGTGTTCCTCGAATACCTCAACAATCCCGAGGCCAATGAAAAGATGTTCCATCCCGACGGCTGGTGTCGCACAGGTGACATCGTTCGCCTCGAGGCAGACGGCAACATCTTCTATTGCGACCGCGACAAGGACGCACTCAAGGTCGGCGGCGAGAACGTCTCCGCCCGCGAGGTTGAAGACGTGTGCCGCACCGTGCCCGGAATCGACGACATCGCGGTCGTGGCCAAGTCACACGACATGCTGGACATGGTCCCGGTGGCGTTCGTGATCCGAAACGAGATGGGCGAGCCGGAGGAGAAGATGGGCCCGGCGATCATCGAGGCCTGCGAGGCCAACCTGGCGGACTTCAAGGTGCCCCGGGCGGTCTACTTTCTCGAGGAGTTCCCCACGGCCGAACTCGGCAAGATTTCCAAGAAGGACCTGCGCGAGCTGGCCGACAGCTATGGGGACGCCTGATTTCCTGCATCCACGCCGGGTCCCCGGTGCGAAACACGGGGTGTGGAAACAGGGTTAATCGACCATCCGACCAACCAGCTGACGACGTTTCCGGCAAGGATCGGCCGCGACCTGAACGGACGCGAACGCGTTGTACCGGACGACCTGGCCGGAAAGTGCAACGTGTTGTTGGTTGCGTTCAAGGCACAGATGCAAGGCGCGATCGACGAGTGGGCGCCCCATCTCTGCAAGCTTGAAACGTCGATGCCCGGGACGCGCTGGTACGAAGTGCCATGCATAGCCCGCTCATGGGCCCCGGTACGCCCGTTCATCGACGGCGGCATGGCTGCTGCGGGTGGCGCCGGCGCCCGAAAGCGCACCATCACCATCTACGGGGGACTCGATTCCCTCACGGCGTCCGTGCCGTCAATCGATCGACGTTCCCTGACCCTGCTGGTCCTGGACGAGTCGGGCGTAGTGCGTGGATCGCTCTCGGGCAGACACAACCACGAATCAATGGTCCGCCTCGAATCTATGGTGGCGGATGTCATGACAGATGAGAACGCAATACCGAGCGACGGCGAGTCCGCGACAAGTTCCTTCGATTTCGATTTCGAGGAGCGCTACCGGGCCCGGTTGGGTTTGATCGGCGTGACGCCGCAGAACAGCCGCCTGGAGGTCGGAGACGGGATGCTGCGCTGCCGCTTCGGACGCTGGTCGCTCGACACCCCCCTCGACAACATCACATGCGCCACCGAAACCGGCCCCTACAAGGCATACCGTGCCATTGGAGCCAGGGGTTCCTTCGCAGACCGCGGTGTGACCTTCGGGACCACGACACGTGGCGGACTGTGCGTGGAGTTCCGCGAACCCGTTCCGGGTCTGCTTCCTTCGCGCGGGCTGCGCCACCCCGGTGCGACGTTCACCGTCGCCGACGCCCCTGGACTCCACGCCCTGCTTGCGGAGCTCTGCGGGCTCGACTGACAGTCGTTCGACTGACTGTAGGTTCCAACAGAACTGTCGGTTCCAACAGAACTGTCGCGTATCCTGCGCCGCATGCGAAACGCAGGCGCGGCGACACTGGCCATTGTCTCGGTAGTCGCCCTCCTGTCCGCCTGCAGCGACGGCGAGTCCTCCAGCGGGTCATCCGACGAGGCCCGGGCAGACTCGGCCAGGACCGAGGATGGCTCGACGTGTCTGGTCGAACCGGATTCGTGCTCGCTTCGTGAGGTTGCAGCGGATGCCGATTTTCTGATCGGCGCCGCGATCGACTCCGAGTGGATCCAGGACCCGACCTACGCCGAGGTGCTTGCCAGGGAGTTCAACTCGGTCACCGCCGAGCGCGAGATGAAGTGGAACGAACTCCAGCC
>JBPCTP010000439.1:0-3365 GCA_051011615.1 Microthrixaceae bacterium
CTACTCGGCCACGATCGACGATCCCCGGATCGAGAGCGTGCGGATACTCAGGCCCCAGGAGATTCCGACCTATGTCGCCGATGGGCTCTTCGACCTCGGCATCACCGGCCGGGACTGGGTTGAGGAAACCGGATCGGACGTGGTCAGCCTCGGCGAGCTCAAGTACTCCAAGGCGACCTCTCGGCCCATCCGAGTCGTGCTGGCAGTGCCCCAGGATTCACCGTGGCAGTCGGCAGAAGACCTGCCGGCCGGCGTGCGCGTCTCCACCGAGTACATGGCCCTCACGCGGCGCTACTTCGACTCGAGAGGCGTGGATGCGGACCTTCGGCTGTCCTACGGCGCCACCGAGGCCAAGGTGCCCGACATCGTGGACTGTGTGGTCGACATCACCGAAACGGGCAACGCGCTGCGGGCCGCCGGCCTGAGGATCCTCGATGAGATCCTCGTCTCCTACACCGAGCTCGTCGCCAACCGAGGGGCCTACGAGGATCCGGCGAAGCGCCACGCAATGGAACAGGTGCTCACACTGCTGTCGGGTGTGCTGGAGGCACGCGGCAAGGTGCTCGTGAAGCTCAATGTTGCCAACGGAGCACTCGATGGAGTGATCAACGTGTTGCCGGCCATGAAGACACCGACGGTCAATGAGCTCTACGGCGGTGCCGGATATGCCGTGGAAACCGTGGTGCCGAAGAACGAGATCAACATCCTCATCCCGGCACTCTCCGATGCGGGGGCGACCGACATCATCGAGCTGCCGCTTTCGAAGATCGTCCACTGAGACTCGCTGGCACCATGTCCATCCAGCAACGCCTGACTCGGTTCGGAACGGTCACTGATTTCGACGAGCCCGTCGGTCTCGGTGAGTTGACCGACTCGGAGGGGGCGGTGCATTCCTTCCACTGCACCGCGATCGCCGACGGTTCGCGCGACATCCAGGTGGGCGCCGAGGTCAGCTTCAGATTGGAGCCGGGTCGCAAGGGTCAGATGGAGGCAGTGGACCTCTGCCCTCGCTGAGTGCCGGCGCTGGGTGTGTCCGTGGGTGCCTGTGCCGAGGGTCGGCGCCGATGGGTGCTCAGGCCTTCTCGGCGGCGTCCTTGACCTGCACGAACAGCATCTGGAGTTGTCCCAGTGCTTCTGTGAGCGGCTGTTCGGTCTCGCCGAGGCGGTCGCCCAGCGTGTCGAGCACGGCCCGGAAAGCCTCGATGACCGTGGCGGCCTCGCCGAAGGCCGGTGGATCCGACTCCAGGTAGATGGTGGTCAGGTCGAACAGGCGCATCATGTGGTTGGCGAGCATCTCCGAGGCCGGGGTTGCAGCGACCTCGCGGCGCACCCGCATCATCTCGCCCAGCTCTGCCGCCAGCTGCGCCCGTTCGGCGTCATCGAGGGAATCGAGGTCGATTCCGTTCGCGGCGGCCGCTGCCTTGAGCACGTCCTCGGGTACGGGTTCGCTTCCCACAGGGGCCGAGGCCGCAGGATCGGCTCCAGCACCCGCCGATGCACCCGCATCGCCGCCGGCGGCAGAGGGTCGTGGTTCGGGTGGTACCTCGTGTTCGCCATCGGGTGTCCACAGTGATCCCATGGTGTGAGCCTTTCGCCGTAGGGGGAGTTGGGCTGGTACGGTAGTGCCCTCAACCGAACAAGCGGGCTCCCGCCCCTCCCGGCCACGATCCATCGAGGATCACAGGTGCGTCGGGACCACACTCCGACAAGCGGAGATTGGCGGGTGCTCTGTGCGCCCGCCCGTTTCGTTTTCGGGCTGCCTTCTTGTCGGCGAAGAGAAATCAAGAAGAGAAATCAAGACAGAACAGAACCCAATGAAGGGACCATTTTCGGTGACTAGGAGAAGGCCATAGCTGCGCGAGCGGATGAAACCCGTATCAACGACAGGATCAGGGCACGTGAAGTTCGCCTGATCGGAGCAGACGGAGACCAGTTGGGCATTCGCCCGCTGCCGGAAGCGTTGTCGATGGCACGGGCCGCCGATCTGGATCTGGTGGAGGTCGCCGCAGGCGCGAATCCGCCGGTGTGCAAGATCATGGACCACGCCAAGTTCCGCTACGAGGAACAGCAGCGTGCCAAGGAGTCACGCAAGAAGGCGACCAACATCACGGTCAAGGAGATGAAGTACCGCCCGAAGATCTCAGGCGGCGACTTCGACACCAAGACCCGCAAGGTCTCCCAGTTCCTCGGAGAGGGACACAAGGTGAAGGTCACGATCATGTTCCGTGGTCGCGAGATGCAGCATCCCGAGCTGGGCCGCCGCATCCTCGACCGGGTGGCGGAGGACGTGGCGCACCTGGGCAAGGTCGAGGTGGTGCCCAAGCAGGACGGCCGAAACATGATCATGGTCTTGGGTCCCGACAAGAAGGCGCAGGCCGAATACCGAAAGAAGCAGGAATCCGGCGAGCTCGACGATGGCGATTCGGGCGGAGCGGGTTCGGAATCCAAGTGAGTCGTAGGGGCCGAGCCCCGAGAGGACAGACATGCCAAAGATGAAGACGCACTCCGGTGCGAAGAAGCGATACAAGGTGACCGGGACCGGCAAGATCACTCGCCGCAAGGGCAACCTGAACCACATCCTCGGAAAGAAGTCCTCCAAGCGCAAACGGCGCCTGTCGGGCGACACCGAGATCACCGGCAAGCAGCGCGAGACCGCGCGGCGCCAGCTCGGCATCTGAGTTCCGGGGAGTGATGGCTCCCTGACCCGGCGCCCTCGTCCGACAAGCCTCGGGCGGGCCCACAAACGACCGAATTTCCCGACCGGCATGACTGCCTCGGGACTGATGAAGGGAATACGACATGGCACGCGTGAAGCGCAGCGTCCACGCCAAGAAGAAGCGTCGCGAAGTACTCGAAAAGGCATCCGGCTACTACGGCAACCGCAGCCGCAGCTTCCGTTCGGCGAACGAAGCCGTGATGCACGCCGGAAGCTACGCCTACCGAGACCGTCGAGCCCGCAAGGGTGAGATGCGCAAGCTCTGGATCCAGCGCATCAATGCTGCTGCCCGAACCCACGACATGAGCTACAGCCGCCTCATGTCAGGCCTGCGCATCGCAGGTGTGGAGGTCGACCGCAAGATGTTGGCCGATCTCGCCGTGCACGACGACACAGCGTTTGGCGCCCTTGTCGAGATTGCTCGCAACGCCGCAGCTGACGGTGGTGCCGAGAAGGCCGCCAGCTGAAGCCAGTTCGGCCATCGGCCCAGGCAATGGTCAGACTGCGGCGCCTTGCGAGGCGCCGCAGTTCGCGTCGCGAGGAGGGCTGCTACCTCATCGACGGACCCGTGTTGCTCGCGGAGGCGCTCGACTGCGATGCCGAACTCGAGGCCGTGTACGCGGAGCCGGACCTCGACGAAGCCCTGCTC
>JBPCTP010000440.1:0-4817 GCA_051011615.1 Microthrixaceae bacterium
ACCGGTAGCTCAGGACGCCGACGGCTGCCGAAGCGAGCGACGTACACACCACGAGCGCCAGCACCAGCTTCGTACGCAGACTCACGGGCGGGCCCTGCCAATCATCGATCCCATGTCAGTCGCCGACCCGGAGGGTGTAGCCGACCCCGCGCACGGTATGGATCAACTTGGTCTCGGCACCATCGTCGATCTTGCGACGCAGGTACCCGACATACACCGCAAGATTCTTGGACTGAGGACCGAAGTCGTAGCCCCATATGTGGTCGTAGATCGCGGTGCGGTCGAGGACTATTCCCGAGTTGGCCGCCAGGTACTCGAGGAGGTCGAACTCCGTCTTGGACAACTCGATCTCACTATCGGCACGCCACACGCGTCTTGCTGCCGGATCGACCCTCAGATCCCCGACAGTGAGCACCTCGTCCGAGCCACCACCTTCCTGATCGCCGGTGCGACGGAGCAGTGCTCGCACCCGGGCGAGCAGCTCCTCGGGATCGAATGGCTTGGGAAGGTAGTCATCGGCTCCCGCGTCGAGACCGGCCACCCGATCGGAGGTCTGCGTACGTGCGGTAAGCATGAGGATCGGAATGCGGCTCCCCTCCGACCGCAACACCCGACACACCGAGAGTCCGTCCACGCCAGGCATCATCAGGTCGAGCACCAAAAGGTCCGCCGGGCGTTGGCGCAGCGACTCGAGCACCTCGGCGCCGTTGGATACCGTCGCTGCCGAGTAGCCCTTGAGTTCGAGCAACCGGGCAACCGAGTCGCGGATGGCCCGGTCGTCGTCACCGACGAGCACATGGGCACCGGAGAGCCCGTTCGACGATCTCTCGACCTCAGATGCGCTGGTGCCCACGTCCCCAAAGGTACGGCGACAGCTGCCCGACGACGTTGACATCCTGAGGACCCGGCCATCTCAGGACCCCGCCGTTGTCGGGCTACGGTCGCCATCGGTGAACTCAGCGGAGCCAACGATGCCCACACACGAACCCGGTGGCCGACCGAACCCTGCGCAGCAGCGCGTGGTGCTGCGTGGAGCCACGCTCATCAGCGCCCCGTTCACACTCATCGGCATCATCGCAGCGTCGCTTGCCATCTTCGGGCTGCTGTGGACCGTCGACCGGGGTGGCGACAGCGGATCCGGTTGGCTGTTCTTCGCGATCACTGCCGCGGTGGCGGTGCTTGCCTTCACCGCGGCCCGCGGCTGCAAGGTGGTGGTGCGTGACGCAAAGGTCCATGACGTCGTCGCGTGGCGGAAGGTCCGCGTGACCCCGACCGCCTCGATCGAGGCCATCCGGGTGAGGCGAGGAGTGTGGCGGACCTTCGAGATCGAAACCAATGATTCGAGGCGTACCGTGGTGCTCGGTGCCGGACCGGTACAGTTTCCCTCCAACCTGATGCCCGGGGCGCGCGAGCGGGACCTGGCCGCGATCGACGCGATGGGTGGTGAACTGCGATCCTGAGTCCGTGAACCCGCCACCCAAGCGGCCGCCGCGTGACCCCGGTGGCCCTCGCCGCCTGCCGCGCAAGGAGATCCCCAGCGCCCGCCAACTCGGATTGGCCCCTTCGCGCATCCTGCTGCGCGGGCTCTTCGCCCGTTGCCCGGCCTGCGGCGGCCGGCACATCTTCCATCGATGGTTTCGCATGGAACGGCGATGTCCGACGTGCACCCTGCTCTTCGAGCGGGTCGAGGGGCATTGGATCGGCTCCATCGGTACCAACACCGTTGTCGTGTTCGGAGCTCTGTTCGCCGCGCTGATCGGCACCTACCTTGTTTCCTACCCCGATCCCCCGGGCATGTGGATCCTGTGGGTGGGGCTCGGCATTGCAGCGCTGGGGCCGATTCTGTTCTTTCCGCCAAGCCGCATGTTGTGGACCGCGATCGACATCCTCATGCGACCGCTGCGGCCCGGGGAGATCGATCCGCGCTACGTCGCACATGACCCGGAACGGGACCGCCCCACCAAAGGTGCTTGAGAGCCCGAACTGGGCAGATCATCCCGCTGCGGTCCGGCGCCTTGCCGTCGGAGCCGGGGGTCCGTAGCCTCTTGGAAACCGCCAGATTGGCGGAGATGGCCCCAGATGGCAGGGGGCTGGAGGGCTTGGTGCGGCGATCCAGGGCGATTGTTTCGGTGTCCGCGGTGTTCACCGCGTTCGCCATCGTCGCGTCTGCGTGCGGATCCTCTGCGGCGACCGGCGAAGTGTCCTCCGCTACCGGCGAATACGGCGCCTCCCTCGCTACGAGCACGACGATCCCCAATCCCGATGACATTCCCGGACTGGCCGATCGGGTCTCGGGCGGGCGTCGGGCCGAGGCCACCGAGAACCTGCTGGCAGCGATCTCTGAAAACCCGGCACTGCTCGACGACCTCGAGAACCTCACACCCGAGCAACTCGAGGAACTGACGGGACTGACCTCGGACGAGTTGGGCACACTGGGCATCACTCCCGCAACGGTGGCGGCGCTCGGTGGAGTCCTCAACCAGATAGGCACCGAAGAGGACGACAGCGGACTCAGCCCCGAGCAGGCCGCCCTGTTGGCCGCGGGTGGCGGAGAGCTTCTCGACAGCAGCGGCCAATTGACCGACGAAGCCTCGACGCTGCTGGCGAGCCTCAACATCGATCCCGCCACCCTGGCGACACTGATCGGTACGGCGGTCACGGTGCCTGCCGGCGTCACTTCGCAGCTCGGCACGTTGCTCAGGATCGTCGACCCCAACGGCCTCGGCCAGCTTGCGGGCGACGAGGGCGCGCTCTCGGTCATCGCCGTTCTCGCCGGCGCCGTTGTGGGACGTGACCCCGTCGAGCTGAGCAACCTGGCCAACTCCGGGGACATCGATCCCAGGTTCAGGAACCTCGTGTTCTTCGTGCTCAACCTGGCCACCAACCTGCAACCCCAGTTCATCGACCAGATCAACAACATCACGAGGATCCTCGGACCGTGGGCGATCCGGGCGATCGGCGCAGCGGTGGGACTGCTGCAGCGCCCCGCAGTCGGTGCGTTGTTCGAGGAAGCGTTCGCTGATCCAGAGGTGGTTGCCACGTCGTTCGGATCCGCCCTGTTGCTGATTCCCGGGCTCGCCGAACTGGTCGCACCGGAAACCTTCAACGACCCCAACGCCATCTACGGAGCGGTGGGAGGCATCGCTGCGGTGGCGTTGCTCAACAACGATGCCCCCGGCTTCAGGGAGTTCCTCGAGACGATCGGCGTCGAGATCGACCCGGCGTTCTTCGACTGAGCGCGCGCCCTTCGACCGATCGACCCCGATCGCTCAGGCGTTGTAGATGTCCTCTATCTCGGATTCGAACACAGAGTTGACGCCACGCCGCTTGAGCTTGGAGGTGGGAGTCAGCAGATCGGAATCGGGCATCCACTCGTCGGTGAGGATCTTGACCTTCTTGACGCGCTCGGCGTTGTTGAAGTCTGCCATCGACTCGTCGACCCCGGAGTTGATGGCGTCTATGACCTCGGGCAGCTGCGCGAACTCCTCCAGCGTCGTGAACTCGATGCCGTGGTTTGCCGCCCATCCCGGCGCCACCTCACCGTCGATCACCACGAGGGCGGACACGAACGGGCGATTGTCTCCTATGGCGGCTGCCTGACCGATCAACGGAACGGACTTCAGAGCCGTTTCGAGATTCGCAGGCGAGAGGTTCTTGCCACCGGCGGTGATGATCAGTTCCTTCTTGCGGTCAACGATTCGCAGGTAGCCGTCGTCGTCGATCTCGCCGATGTCACCCGAATGGAGCCATCCGTCCTCGTCGATCGTCTCGGCTGTCTTCTCGGGATCGTTCAGGTACCCCTGGCAAACGAGGCCTCCCCGACAGCACACCTCGCCGTCGTCGAAGATCTTCAGCTCGACTCCCGGGCAGGCCTTGCCGACCGTGCCTGGCTTCACCTTCACCCGCTCGAAGGTCATCGGACCGGTGTTCTCGCTCATGCCGTACACCTCGGCGAGCGGGATGCCGATGGTCCGGAACCAGCTGATCAGTTCGCCGCGGATGGGGGCCGCACCGGTGACGGCCAACTCCACCTCGTCGAGACCGAGCAGCGCGCGCACCAGGGCGAAGTTCTCGGCGTCGAGGGCGTTGTAGCGCTCGATCTCCGCGGGAGAGGCTTCGTCCCAGTCGATCTTGTGGCGCAATGGAGTGGCCTCTTCCACGGCGGCGTTGAACTTCTCCGCTCCCTCTGGATCTCCCGCGAGCAATGCGGTGATACCTGCATTGACCTTCTCCCACACACGCGGCACGCCGAAGGCGATGTTCGGGTGCGTCTGGCCGAGGTATGCGGTGAGCAGACCCGTCTCGGGGCAGGTCGTCACCTCGAGTCCGGCGAGGGTGAGCGAATAGTGCGATACAACACGCTCGGCGATGTGGGCCATCGGCAGGTAGGAAACAACGCGCTTGCCGGCGAGGTAGTCGAGGGCCCAGCCATAGGACTCCAACAGCGAGCGGAAGGTCCAGAGGATGTTGTAGTTGGAGATCATCACGCCCTTCGGGCGCCCGGTCGTGCCGGAGGTGTAGATGATCGTGGCGAGATCCTCAGGTTTGCCGATCTTCGATGCCTCGACCAGGTCGATCGGATCGCCATCGGTGACCGCCTCGTGGCCGTGCACCCCTTCGGGCAGTATCGACGGCGCAACGAGGACCACGATGTTCTCCAACGCCGGCAGGTCGTCACGGACCTTCAGGAAGTTGTTGAGGAAACCTTCGTTCTCGACAATGGCGACCTTGGCCTCGCAGTGACCGGCCAGATACTCGATCTGGTCGGGCGCACTGGAGTTGTAGATCGAGATCGGGGTCGCGCCGAGGAACAGCAC
>JBPCTP010000441.1:0-8233 GCA_051011615.1 Microthrixaceae bacterium
CATCGGAACTCTGCTCGGCCATTGCAGGAGGTTGGCACATTCCACGCAGGGAGGTCACTGCCGGTACACCCCTCGTTCTGACAGCGATTCCGCACCGTATGGGTGCGGAATCGCTGTCAGAACGGTGATGGGGCGGCTCCGAAGCTCGAACAGGAGTCTCAGCGGTGTCACAGCAGCGGCCTAGGTTCATCGCATGAGCAAAGCGCGCGCAACGGCGCCGAAGTCGGTTCACCGATGCAGCACATGTGGCGCTGAGCACCCGAAGTGGTCGGGTCAGTGTGGTGGATGCGGTGAGTGGAACACGCTCGACGAAGTGCGGGTCGCGCGTGCCGGTTCCATTGCGTCGATGAGCCCGGCGATCGACGTGCGCGAGTCGTCCCCGGTGCCGATCACCGAATTGGTGGATGAACCCACCACGGCCGTGGCCACTGGCATGGAGGAGCTCGACCGCGTGCTCGGTGGAGGGTTGGTACCCGGCAGCGTGACCCTGCTCGGTGGGGAGCCGGGTGTGGGCAAGTCAACCGTGGTGCTGCAGCTCCTCGCAGCACAAGCCACCGGCGGGGCTCGATGCCTCTATGTGACCGGTGAGGAGTCCCCCGCCCAGGTGGCGTCGCGGGCCAAGCGGCTGGACGCCCTCTCCGACGAGCTCTTCCTGCTGGCCGAGGCCTCCCTGCCGAAGATCCTCTCTGTCCTGGCCGAACAGCGCCCTTCGCTGTGTGTGGTGGATTCGATCCAGACCATGACCGATCCCGGGTCGCCGTCCGCTGCCGGTTCGGTCACACAGGTGCGTGGCTGCGCCAACCTGCTCGTGAGTGCCGCCAAGACCCTCGGGGTGACCGTCGTGTTGGTCGGCCACGTCACCAAGGAGGGTTCGCTCGCCGGGCCGCGCGTGCTCGAACACGTGGTGGACACCGTGCTGCACCTCGAGGGTGACCGTCAGGGCGAGCTGCGGGTGCTTCGCACCCTCAAGCACCGGTTCGGATCCACACAGGAGATCGGCCTGTTCTCGATGGGCCCCGGTGGGCTCGAGTCCGTCGCCGACCCTTCGGCGCTGTTCCTGGCGGATCGCCGTGCGGGCCTGCCGGGCTCGGTCGTGTTGCCTGCCATCGAGGGGCGTCGCCCGATCCTGGTGGAGTTGCAGGCGCTCACCAACAAGCGGCAGTTGGCACACCCGAGGCGTTCCACCCAGGGTCTCGACGGCGGCCGGCTGGAGCTCCTGATGGCGGTTCTGCAGCGGCAGGAGCAGATCAACACCACCGATCTCGACGTCTACGCGCTCGTTGTCGGTGGCGTGAAGGTCACCGAGCCAGGGGCCGATCTGGCGATCTGCGCCGCCATCATGTCCTCTGTCTACGGACAGCCCTGTCCAGCCGATGTCGTGCTCTGTGGCGAGGTCGGTCTGGGCGGAGAGCTGCGCAGGGTCGGAATGATGCCCCAACGGCTCAACGAAGCGGCCAGGCATGGGTTCACCCGGGCATTGGTTCCCAGCTCCTCGGCGGTCGAGCACGCCGAGATCGATGTGGTCAACGTGTCCAACCTGCACAGTGCCATGGCCGAGCTGGGGCTCTACTGAGCCACTGGTGTCATCGATGCCCATGAAGCACCCCCGACGGGGCGCACGTTCGAGGCCCTAGACTGGCACCGTGGCAGACCGCCGAAACAAGGAGTTGATGAGTGCTCTGGGCGAGGTTGCGCCCGGTAGACCGCTCCGCGAAGGCCTGGATCGCATCCTGAAGGCCGGAATGGGCGCGCTTCTCGTGTTGGGCGACGGCCCTGAGGTCCTCAACATCTGTTCCGGCGGATTCCTCGTGAACACGGCGTTCTCTCCCCAGAAGCTCTCCGAACTCGCCAAGACCGACGGCGCGATCGTGCTCACGCCGGACTCCAGCTACATCGCACGGGCCAACGTGCATCTCGTTCCCAATCCGAACGTGCCCACCGAGGAAACCGGCACCCGCCACCGCACCGCCGAGCGCGTCGCCCGCAGCATCGGTGTACCCGTGATCTCGGTATCCGAGGACATGGCCGTGGTGACCGTCTACACCCGCACGAAGCGCTACCAATTGGAGCCGATTCCCTCGATCCTGAGCCGCTGCAACCAGGCGGTGCAGACCCTGGAGCGCTACAAGTCCAGGCTAAACGAGGAATCCACCAGCCTCACGGCCCTCGAGGTCGAGGATCAGGTGATGCTGCGAGACGTTGTGTCGCTCCTGCAGCGTGCGGAGCTCGTCGCCCGTATCTCCGAGGAGATCGAGCAGTACCTGGTGGAGCTCGGTACCGATGGTCGCTTGGTGCGTCTCCAGCTCCGTGAGCTGATGGCCGGCGTAGAGGACGAACGTCGCCTCGTTGTGCTCGACTACCTGCAACCGGACGCCTCCTGGAATATGGAACAGGCAATCGAGACGCTCTCGGAGATGGACATCGACGACCTGCTGGACCAGGAAAGCGTGGCCCAGGCACTGCACCTCGCGGGCCAGCCGGATGACCTCGACTCCTCGATCCAGCCGGCCGGCCACCGCATGTTGGCGCGAATTCCCCGCCTACCTGAGTCCACCGCCACGAAGCTGGTCGAGCGTTGCGGCACCCTGGAGAAGCTCTCGCGGAGCACCGTCGAGGAGCTGGCCGACATCCCGGGTGTGAGTGAGCACATGGCGCGAATGGTCAAGGACGCGCTGGCGAGAATCGCCGAGTCCTCGATACTCGACCGCTATTCCTGACGCGTCCTTAGAACTGGCCTCTCTAGACGGGTCAGCACTGCTCCCGTCGAAGTTGTGGCTGCGAACGCGATTCGTGGTCGATGGCGAGACTTAGGATCAGGTGATGGACCTCACCTTGGAATCGGGTACACCGGCGCATGTCGTCCCAACGCAAGGTGCCGATCGGGGTCTCGTTGTGATTCCCGACATCTGGGGCCTTCGTGGACTGTTCAACCAGATGTGTCACGACCTGGCCGCCCGCACCGGTTGGTCGGTCGGGGCGTTCGATCCCTTCGGGGGCATGGAGCTCCCGCCGGCTGACGATCCCGATGGCTTCCCGGCGCGCTCAGCAGCGCTTCGCGATCTCGACGACGATCGGGTGCTCGGCGATGCCGCAGCGGTGGCGGACGCGACCGGCTGTGATGGCGTCGGCCTCATCGGATTCTGCATGGGTGGGATGTACGCGCTCAAGGGCGCGGCCGCCGGTCGCTTCGATCGCGTCGTCAGCTTCTACGGGATGATCGAGGTGCCCTCGGATTGGGCAGGGACCGGCCAGGGTCAGCCGCTCGACGCGCTGGCCCGGTCGAGCGGCTGCGACGTCATGTCGGTCGTCGGCACGGCCGACGAATGGACTCCACCGGACAAGGTGGATGCGCTGGAAGCCGCCGGAGCGACCGTGCTGCGCTATGTGGGTGCAGAGCACGGCTTCGTGCACGACCCCAGCCGTCCTGCGCATCGCCCCGACGATGCGACGGACGCATGGGACAAGGCTCTGGCCTTCCTCGACGGCCTGGGTGCCTGAGGCACACCCGCGGCCGGTGAACCCACATGCGGCCTGTTGGTGATCGAGCGGCTGTTGCTCAGTGAGAGCGGATTTCTAGTTCCCGCCGCTTGACGATCCGGTAGCCCGATCCGTCGGTTTCCACCCATCCGAGCTTCAGGAACGAGGCGATCGCCTTGTTGACGCGCTCCCGTGAAGCGCCCACCAGGCCGGCGAGTTCTTCCTGGGTGATGGGGATCTCGAAGGAGTCGTTCTCGCCGGCCAGCTCGAGAAGGTGCTTCGCCGTTCGTCCGGTCACGTCCAGGAAGAATGAGTCGGCAAGTGCTTCGTCGGTGGAGCGGATCCGCTTGGAGAGCAGGCGCACAACCGACCAGAGAAGCTCCGGGTGGTCTTCCCAGATGCTTCGCAACACCTCGTAGGAAACGCGCAGCACCTCGCTGTCCTCGAGTGCCCTCGCCTCGGCGGAACGCCCCAGTTCGTCGAACAGTCCCATCTCGCCGAAGAAGTCTCCGCGCTGCATGATCGCGACCATCGACTCGCGCCCGTCCGCGGACTTGTTGGAGATGGCGACTCGACCCTGCACCATCACGAAGCAGGCGTCGGCTTCGGCTCCCTCCTCGAACACGACGTCGTTGCGCACGAGCTGGATCAGCTCGGCGGCATCGGCCAGTCTGCGTTGGTCGTCACTATCGAACCGATCGAACAGCTCGATGTCAGCGAGCAGCCCGAGGGTGTCTTCAGAAACCATGGTGACCAACCTTAGGAGCCCACCGTGGCTGACGGTGTACCAACCGCTCGAAGTCGCTGAGGCATCTCACGGCTACCGTTGCCCCGATGGACGTGACAGACACCGGTGATGGCGCCGCAACGGCATGGTGTGTCCTGGTCGCGGCCGGCTCCGGTACCCGATTCGGTGGCGTGAAACAGCTGGCGCCCCTTGGGGGCCACACGGTGCTCGAGCACTCCCTGTTGGCCGCACGGGTCGCCGTCGACGGTGTCGTCGTGGTTGCCCATCCGGAGGCGCTGGCGGAAATCGGGGAGCTGGTCGGGCCGGGGGGTGTGGTCGTGGCTGGTGGTTCAACCCGTTCGGAGTCGAGCCGCCTGGGGGTGCAGGCCGTGCCGGATGACGCGGAGGTGATTCTCGTGCACGATGCCGCTCGACCGTTGGCGTCCGCGGAGGTGTTCGCGAGGGTGATTGGTGCAGTGAGGGGCGGCGCGGATGGGGCCGTGCCGGTGGTGCCCGTGACCGACACCGTGCGCGATGTTGACGGTTCGTTGGTCGATCGGGAACGGCTCGTTGCGATCCAGACCCCACAGGGCTTCAGCGCGGAACTGCTTCGGCGGGCTGTCTCAAGCGGAGGAGAGGCGACCGACGATGCGGCACTGGTCGCAGAGCTCGGTGGCACCATCTCTTATGTTGAGGGCGACCCGGCGAACCGCAAGATCACCCATCCTGACGACCTCGTCATCGCCGAGGCATTGCTGGCCGACCGTGCCCGCTCGGAGGTGCCACGATGACCATGAGGATCGGCAACGGGTTCGACATCCACCGTTTCTCGGACGACCCGCAGCGGCCGCTCGTGCTGGGTGGCGTCACCTTCGACGGCGGCGGTGGATTGCTGGGACACTCCGACGCCGACGTCGTCACCCATTGTGTGGCCGAGGCATTGCTGGGTGCGGCGGGCATGGGAGACCTCGGCTCGCACTTCCCCGACACCGACCCGAGCTTCTCGGGCGCCGTGAGCACCGAGTTGCTGACCGAGGTCGTGGCGATGGTGCACGCGCAGGGCTGGTCGGTGTCGAATGTGGATTGCTCCGTCGTGGCAGAGACACCGAAGCTCGCACCCCGTCGCGCCGAGATGCAGGAATGCCTCTCGGGGATCGTGGGTGCGCCCGTGACCGTGAAGGGCCGTCGCGCCGAGGCGATCGGCGGGCTGGGTCGCGGCGAGGGCATCGCCTGTTTCGCCTCTGCGCTGATCGTCGCGGATGTCGCGGAATCGTCGGAGGGCACATCATGAGCAGTCGATCCGGTGGCGGAGGCAAGGGTCGTCGAGGTAGCGGGGGAGGCCAGAGCACGGGTGGAGCCAAGAACTCCGGTGGAGGCCGCAGAAGTGGCAGCGGCGGAGGTCGCAGAAGTGGCGGTGGGCCCGCAGGCGGCGCCGGCGCCAAGGGTTCGCGCAAGCGCAGCAGCCAGGGTGGGGGCGGCAGTCGGCGAGGGTCAGGCGCACCGCGAAAGAGACCGGGTGGCCTCGACGGGACCCAGGTGGAGGGTCGTCAGGCGGTGCGGGAGCTCCTGTTGGCGGGGCGCCGCAGGGTGCGCGAGGTGTATGTCGGCAACGACGTCGAGCGAGCCGACGTGGTCGAGGACATCGTCTCGTTGGCAGCGGAGTTGAAGGTCCCCGTGCGCGAGGTGAGCCGCTCCAAGATCGACCATCTGTCCTCCACCGACGCGCCCCAGGGTGTCGTTGCGTTCGCCGATCAGATACCTGGCGACGAGTTGAGTGCGCTGTGTTCCGGTGACACCGGTCGGCCGTTCCTGCTGGCGCTCGATGGCGTTACAGACCCCGGCAATCTCGGGGCGCTGTTGCGCATCGCCGAATGCGCGGGGGTGACGGGTGTGGTGATCCCCCGCCACCGTGCTGCTCGCGTCACCCCGACAGTCGCCAAGGCTGCAGTCGGCGCCGCGGAGTACCTGCCGATGGCGTTGGTTGGTGGCTTGCCTGCAGCGATGGAGGAGATGCGCGCAGCAGGGATCTGGGTCGTGGGCCTCGATGCCGGCGGCGACACCTCGATCCACGACCTGGAACTGGGCGCCGAGTCCGTCTGCCTCGTTCTCGGCGCCGAAGGGCCGGGTCTTTCGCGACTGGTGCGCGAACGCTGCGACCTGGTGGCATCGATACCGCTCCTCGGCCAGCTGGCGTCGTTGAACGTCGCTTCGGCGGGGGCCGTTGCCTGCTACGAGGTGGCCCGCCGACGGAGCTGATCCCGCTCTCCATTGGTCGCTTGCCAACCAGCTCGGCCCCTTGACGTTCAGGTCGGTTGACGCCGCCACCGTTCCCATCTAGCTTGCTGGCGAGATACTTTCTGGCAAGGTATCTGTTGTGGGGGAGCATCTGCCGTGGCGGATCTTGTCCGGGGTCGACCTTGTCGGTGGAGTGGACCTGGCACGACAACGCGGCTGGAGGCTGGTGCAATGAGGGCGAATCCCGGAAATGGAACGAACGGCACAGTTGGGAGCCGGATCAGGCGACCCGTCGGGATGGCAGTAGCCGCTGTGGCGGGCCTCGCACTCGTGGCCGGTGCATGCACGAACCCGCCACCGGATGTTCCCGAGGACCCCTGGGCGCCGGATCCCGTGCCCGGTCCGGCCGGTACGCAGCCGCCGGCCAACCCCTTCCTCGCCGATTCACCCTGGCCGATCAGCCACCAGAGCACGTACATGCAGGCGTCGTCGGACCTGCCCGGCCCCACCCGCAACGATCTCACCGCCGTCGACCGGATCTCGGGCGCACCCGGCGCGATCACGATGGCCTACGGCCCTGAGTATGCCGACGGCTCCTATCCGGTGTGGGGCTCGGCATGGTTCGGGGTCCACAAGTCGGTGCACTCGGATACCGGAATCCAGAAGGTGTCAGAGGTGCCCTTCATTCCCAACCTGTCCGGTGGGATCGAGGATGCGATCTCGACGGCCTACTCCTTCGTGGACGCCGACGGGAAGTTCTTCGCGGCCGGCCAGGACATGATTCGCCGCTACCGGGATGCGGTTGCGGGTGACCCCACGTCGGGCATCGTGGCCGACGGCACCTTCGAGGTGCCGGCCGGAGTCCTCGTTGCCAACGATGTGATCGTGGGCATGAGCCTCACCCACGACGGCACGATCATCATCGTCTCCAAGCGCGGAGTGGTCATGGCTGTGGGTCGCGACTTCACCGGCTTCTCGAGCCTGGCGCTACCCGGTGGGCACACCGTTTCGAATGCCACACCCATCGACGAGGACGGTGGCATCTACGTGGTGAGCGAGTCGAGCCTGTTCCGAATCCAGTGGACCGGCACCGCGCTCTCGCTCGAGGAATCCGATGGTGCGTGGAGCGTCGAGTACGACGGTGGTCCGGCCGTTCCACCACCCGGTCGACTCGGACCGGGCTCGGGTACGACACCGACGTTGCTCGGCACCGGCAGCGAGGACAAGTTGGTGGCGATCGCGGATGGCCAGGAACTGATGCACGTGAACGTCTTCTGGCGTGACGAGATCCCGGCCGACTGGGTTGGGTTGCCGGGCGAGGATCGGCGTCTTGCAGGCAAGGCCCCCATCACATTCGGTGATCCGGGAGCGACCCGATCGGTCACGGAGCAGTCGCTGACGGGCCGGGCGCACGATGTAATGGCTGTGAGCAATGCCTACGGGCCACCGTTCGATACGCAGGGAGGCAAGCTTGCGGTCTTCGCCTCCGGCAACCCGAGTGTGCAGCCCCGTGGAGCGGAGAAGTTCCGTTGGGATCCGGCCACCCGCACCCTCGAGTCGCAGTGGGCGAATGCCACCATCAGCTGTCCCAACGGCATTCCATCGATGAGCGCGGCCACCGGATATGCGTACTGCTGGGGAGCTCGCAACGGCATCTGGACACTTGAAGGTCTGGATTGGCACACCGGTGCCGCTGTGTTCCACCGCAAACTCACCGGTGTTTCGGGTGACAACTCCGCTTATGCGGCGACTGAGATCGGACCTTTCGGTGCGGCCGTCTCCGGCACGCTTGGT
>JBPCTP010000442.1:0-4109 GCA_051011615.1 Microthrixaceae bacterium
AGTAGCCCTCGAAGGGACCACCGCCCGCGGTGTTGACGATCTCACCCACGCAGCTGTCGGCGTTGGTGAGCCTGCCCTCCGAGTCGTACTCCGCCGGCGGGCAGACTTCGCCGTCCTCGTCGACGACCATGACGGTCTCGCCGGCGACCCCCATGGCACCGGAGCGAGCCTCGGCATCGCGGTTGAGTGCGATTGCGCCCTCCGTGGATCCGAAGGCATCGATCACGTTCACGTCGAATCGCTTGGCGAACCCATCCAGAACACGTGGGGAACCCTCGTTGCCGAACGCCACCCGCACCGGATTGTCGGCATCGTGGTCGCCCTCGGCAGTAGAGAGGATGTAGCTGAGCGGCTTACCGGTGTAGTTGAAGTACGTGGCCCCGAAACGACGCACATCCGGCAGCCATCCCGATGCAGAGAAGCGGCGGGCGAGCGCCACCGACGCTCCGACCACCAGCGAAGGTGCCCATCCCACCATCAGTGCGTTCGAGTGGAACAACGGCATGCACACGTAGCCGACATCGTCGGGTGCCAGCTCCAGCAACATCGACATTCGGTTGCCTGTCGTGAGGAGCCGGCGTTGAGTGCACACCACTGCCTTCGGATCCGATGAGGTCCCCGACGTGAACACGAGTGCCCAGGTGGCATCCGGCGCCGCACCGCGACCCGGATCGACGGGTTCGAAAGCCGCCAAGGCCGATTCCAGGTTGCGGACATCACGGAGTGCCGGTGTCGCCATGGCAGCGCCGGCATCGCTGACCGCGGCAGCGGCTTCGTTGCCTACCGTGGCAGCTCCTGGCTTGCCGACGCTGTCGAAGCGCCGGCTCAACAACACCGGCGGTACCTCTGCTCCCGCCGGGCGGGCGGCTATCGCCTCGTAGAGCTGGGCCAGGTGCCTTGTCTCGGTGAGCAGGACATCGACGTCGGTGTGGGCAAGGTCGCGCCACAGATGAGCGCCGGTCCGGGTGTGGTTGAGACCCACCACGGTTGCTCCGGACAGGGCCGCTCCGCCGAGTGCGAAGAGGTAGTCCGGCGTGTTGTCTGCCAACACGCCTATGTGGACTCCACGCTCTGAACGCTCCGGGCTGGGTTCGAGGTCCGACCCTCGGTCGATGAGGCTGAAGGACTCGAAGAGCCCTGCGAAGCGACAGCACTCGGCGAAGTACTCGCCGTGGGTCCAGGCCTGGTCCTCGAAGACGACTGCCGGGCTCTGCGAGATCGCCGCATCGGCGGCGTTGCTCCTGAGCAGATCCGCCGCGTCCTCGGCCGGCATCGGAGCCTGCCCAGGCGCCGGTGCCGATGCGGCCACAGAGGTGCCTGATCGATCGGTGCCGTTGGCCACGGCGCAATCCTAACTGACACCGACGTCAGTGGCTTCCGGGAACTAGCCTCGGCACGGACATGGCCAGCACCTCCACCGGCAGTCCTGCCGGCACCGGCGCGGATCGCAAGTCCGACACTCCCCAGCGCGCCCGCGGACGAGCCACGCGAGCCCGCCTGATGAAGGCGGGTGTTGCGGTGTTCTCGCGCAAAGGGTTCCACGCAACACGCGTCGACGACATCGCCAAGCGGGCCAAGACCTCCCATGGCACGTTCTACCTCTACTTCTCATCGAAGGAAGAGCTGTTCGAAGAGCTGGTCTCGGAGGTCGCCGAGGAGTTCCACTCGCTCACCGACGGCCTGCCATCGGTCCGGGACACCGCCGAGGGCCGCGCTGCGCTCGAGGCCTGGCTGGCCTCGTTCATCGAGCTCTACAGGGGATATGGCCCCCTCATCCGTTCATGGACCGACGCCGAATCACCCGGAGGTGCCGACGGACCCGCGGTGCCCGACCTCCTCGGGCGAATATCCGCAGAACTCGCCGACAACGTGTTTGTCCCCAGGAGCGCTCAACTCGATCCGGACATCGCGGCGCTCGTGGTTGTCGCCATGGTGGAGCGGGTGAACTACTTCCTGGCAACCGATCAGATCGACCATGTCGGCGACCTGGTGAGCGTCCTCGCATCGATTGCACTGGACGCTTTCTTCGGGCCTGGCCACTGAGAGCACAGCCAGTCCGGCGCTGGGTTTTTTGTCTGCGGCCGCCGGGTACTGACGCTAGTGTCAGTTGCCCAAGCGGGGGTGGGACAGGCGACTCTGCGTCGCCCGGCCCGTCGAAGGACACGGGGGACAGATGAGGATTCGCACGATCGTGTCAGCGCTGGCGGTAGTCCTGTTGGCCTCTGCATGCGGCAACTCCGAGGGTTCTTCGGGCACCGGAAACACCGACGACGATGGCAACGGCAACAACACGTCAACCGACGGCGAGGTGGTCGCCGTGGACGCCCCCGGAGTGACCGACGACGAGATCCGCGTCACCGGCATCGCGGCGATCACCAATCCACTGGGCGCCGACTACGCGTCTGCAGCCGACGGCGTCAACGCCTACTTCGCAATGGTCAATGAGGACGGCGGAGTACACGGTCGTGACCTCGTGCTCAGCGAGCTGCGAGATGACAAGGTCGCCAACAACACAGCCGAGGCCAAGGGCATCGCCGATGCAGACGACGCCTTTGCGGTGCTGCCGGTCGCAACACTTCTGTTCACCGGAGCGGACACACTCGTGGAGGCCGGGATCCCCACCTTCGGTTGGACGATCAACCCGGAATGGGAAGGTACCGAGGAGAACCCGAAGGCCAACCTGTTCGGCCAGGCGGGCTCCTACCTCTGCCTCGGTTGCCCGCAGCCCTATCCGCCCTACATCGCCGAGCGCTCGGATCGCTCGAAGGTCGGTTTGCTTGCCTACAGCGTGCCTCAGTCCGCCACATGCGCGGAAGGCTGGAAGAGATCGATCGAGGAGTGGGGCGGCCCCGCCGGCGCCGAGGTGGTCTTCACGGACTCGTCACTCGCGTACGGCACCACTGACCTCTCGGTGCAGGTGCAGAAGATGTCCGAGGCGGGCGTGGACCTGGTGATGACGTGCATGGACAACAACGCGACGGTCACCCTCGCCAAGGAGATGAAGAAGCAGGGCCTCGATGCCATTCAACTCCTCCCGAACGCCTACAACCAGGAGTTCTTCGAGGAGTTCGGGGACCTCTTCGAGGGCTCGTACGTGATCATCGGATACTCACCGCTGGAAACACCCGAGGACCTGCGGCCCGAGGGCCTCGAGCTGTTCGAGGAGTGGATCGACCGCACCGGTGGCAAGAAGACCGAGAATTCAATGGTCGGCTGGTTGAACGCATCCGCATTCGTGGAGGCTCTCGTTGCCGCCGGGCCGGACTTCGACCGCCAGAAGGTGATCGACGCGCTCAACGAGATGACCGACCAGAACGCGATGGGCATGCTGCCGGGCACGGACTGGGTCAACTACGGCCATACGGCACGCGAACCGGATCCGTGCGCCGTGTACCTGGAGATCGTCGACGGGAAGATGGAACCGGTCGAGCAGGACGAGATCTTCACATGCTTCGACGTGACCGGCGACGAGCTGGTGCGCATCGAGCGATGAGTTGCATCGTCATCGCGCCGATGGGTGGGTAGGCGACGCCGGTGGACATTCTCGAGTACGCAATCCGCGGCATACCCACCGGTTGTGTATTCGCCCTGCTCGCCGTGGGTCTCGTACTCACCTACAAGACCTCAGGGGTGTTCAACCTCGCCTACGGAGCCCAAGCATTCGCATCCGCGGCCTGCTTCTTCGTGCTGCGCAAGGAGTGGGAGTGGCCGCTGGTGCCGGCAGCCCTGGTGGCCATCGTCGTGGTGGGACCGGCCATCGGACTTCTCCTCGAGCGAACCCTGTTCCGCTATCTGCGCGGATCAGGGGCGATGGCGAAACTGGTCACCTCCCTGGGATTGCTGATCGCGATCCCCGAGATCGTTCGGCTGCTGATCGGTCAGGACACCAAGCAGAACCCGCCGCCGCTGTGGTGGGTACGACGAACCGACGAGTGGCTCTGGCCCGAGGGAGGCCGCTTCGTGCTCGACGCCGGGCAGGTGGCGACGATCACCTCCACGATCGTGGTGGTGATCGCGCTCGTGGTGCTCTTCGCCCGAACCGACCTCGGCCTGCGCATGCGTGCAGTGGTCGAGAGCTCCCGCATGGCCGAGCTGCATGGCGTGAATTC
>JBPCTP010000443.1:0-8251 GCA_051011615.1 Microthrixaceae bacterium
TGTTGAGTCGGGTCGGTGGATTCCGGTGGGCGGAATGTGGGTGGAGGCGGACATGAACCTCCCTTCGGGCGAATCCCTCGTGCGCCAAATGGTGCACGGCCAGCGATACTTCGAGTCCCGCTTCGACATCCGGTGCGACGAGGTCTGGATCCCCGATGTGTTCGGCTACCCCGGCAATCTGCCGCAGATATTCGCCGCAGGTGGGGCAAGGCGCTTCGTGACCCAGAAGCTGAGCTGGAACAAGACCAACCGGTTTCCACACCACACGTTCATCTGGGAAGGAATCGACGGCACCGAAGTGCTGGCCCACTTCCCGCCGGTCGAGACCTACAACGCTGAGGTGACCGTTCGCGAGCTGGATCGAATCGAGTCCAACTTCGCCGACCACCGTTGGTCCGACCATTCACTCATGCCCTTCGGCTACGGCGACGGCGGTGGCGGCCCCACGGCGGAGATGCTCGAACGCGCGTCGAGGCTGGCCGACCTGGCGCAGCTGCCCCGACTCCAGGTCGAGCCACCAGCTGAGTTCTTCGACCATGTCGACGCAGAGCTCGAAGCACTCGGAGCCACCGAACGACCTCGCTGGATGGGTGAGCTCTACTTCGAGATGCATCGGGGAACCTTCACCAGCCAGGCGCGGACAAAGGTCGGCAACCGTCGCTGCGAGGACGCCCTGCGCGAAGCTGAGCTCTGGTGCGCCACGTTGGGCGACGATTCCCATGCGGCGACGTTGGATGCGCTGTGGAAGCGCGTGCTGACCCAGCAGTTCCACGACATCATTCCGGGCTCCTCGATCGCCTGGGTGCACGAGGATGCCGAAGGTGAGCACCGCGACGTGCTCGAGTCGCTTCGCTCGATCACCGACGATGCTCTACAGCGGCTCAGCGGACCGACGCCGTCGATCGCGAATACGTGTTCGACACGGCGCCACTGCGTTGTGGCCGGTCACGCTGCGCCGACCGGAGACGGACCGACACAGCAGCTCAGCGATGGTCGCACCGCCTTCCTGGCGGACGCACCGCCGCTCGGCATCGCTGCGGCCGAGGCCCTGCTCGCCACCGATTCCGTTGCGGTGAAGGCGGACCCCGATACAGGCGAGGTGACCATGGCCAATGATTCGGTCGCGCTGAGCTTCTCCCCCACCGGTGATGTCACTTCGTTGCGGGACCTGCGTCAGGACCGCGAAGTGCTTCCACCCGGCGAAGCCTGTGGCAGTCTCCGCCTCGCCCCGGACACTCCCGTCGAGTACGACGCATGGGACGTCGAGCAATGGACAGCTGCGCGATCGCTGCCACTCCCCGGGGCCGAGGCGGTGGAGATCCTCGATTCGGGCCCGCTGGTCGGCGCCGTGCGGGTACGACGGTCCTTCGATGATTCCTGGGTGGAGCAGACCTTCACCCTACGCGCGGAGTCCGCACGCATCGACGTCGACTTCGACATCGACTGGCGCGAACGCGAGAGGCTGCTCACGGTCGACTTCCCACTCGACGTTCGCACCGACTCCATCGCCTGCGAGGTGCAGTTCGGCTACGAACACCGCCCGACGCATCGCAACACCAGTTGGGACGACGCCAAATTCGAGGTGTGCACCCAACGTTGGGTGGACTGTGCGGAGCCATCGTTCGGCGTCGCAGTACTCAACGACGGACGTCACGGCCATGCACTGCAGCACGGTGGAGTGCGGGTGAGCCTCCTGCGCGCTGCGAGCTATCCGGACCCGCAGGCCGACCTCGGACGTCACCGCACGACGCTGGCTCTCCTGCCCCACGGTGCGGGGCTGGCAGAGGTTGCGGCGGAGGCGGAGGCCCTGAACCGGCCGCCGCGGGTGATGCCGGCGGGCTCAGCCGCCTCGACAGGGGATCCGTTGGTGTCAGTCGATGGCGACGGTGTCGCGGTTTCCGCCGTCAAGTTGGCCGATGACGGATCCGGAGACGTGGTCGTCCGACTCTGGTCGGCTGCGGGAAACCGCGTCGAGGCGGCGCTGCAGGCGCCCCGAGGAATCGCAGCGGTGACCGCTTGCAACGCGCTCGAGGAGCCTCAGGAATCCGGCGTGGACGTAACGCTGGAAGCGGGCACTGCGCAGGTGGTGCTGGCTCCCCACGAATTCGCGACCCTGCGCCTCACCCTCGGCTGATCAGGACACAGAAGGGGTGGAGCCGCGACTGCGATTGGCTTCACGGCCACCGAACCACGATGCGATATCGATGAGGAAGGCGAACGCCACCAGGGCGAGGCCGATGCCGGTGACGCCGCGGAACGGATCGTAGGCAGCCGCGTAGACGAATGTCGTCCATGGCAGGAACGCGAACCCCGCCAGTCCGACCCAAAACGGAATTTCTGCGACTGCCAGTCGGTTCGTGAACACCTGCATCAGGAACAGAGCCAGCCTCGGTGAAACAGCTGAACTGAGCAGGAGAAGGCAACCACATCCCATGAACGCACGTTAGTGCGCCGGCTGCCTGCAACAGTTGGGTGCTACTGGTAGGAGGGGTCTTCCATCTCGGCGATGGATCGTGAACGCACCGGCATGACCAGCACGGGGTCGATCGTGTGGGGCAGGTCGGGGCCCCAGTTGAGCGGATCACCCGTCATCTCCACACGGCCGTTCTCGGTGTACCAGTCGACCAGGTCTCCGTCGCAGCGCAGGATCCAGGTGCAGCCGTCCTTGGTGCCGGCGCTGAAGTCGCCGTGGCGGATCAGCGCCGGACGGAAGAAGTAGGTGCCGGGCCACATGGTGCCCCAGTTGTATTCGAACTCACCCTCGAGGCAATAGGCCTCCTCGTAGCACGGATGGTGCGCGAGCTGGTGCTCGACCCAGCCCGGCTCGGCCTTGATCAGACGGGTGTAGAAGCCAGTCTTGTCGTCGCGGTGCAGCATCTTGATGTGGAGACCGACCACGGGGGTACCGCCGAGGTCGAAACGCATCGGACTGCCGAGCTCTACTGTCGTCCAATCCATTTCCTTGGAATGCACCACGGTGAACTCCTGGTCGTCACGGATGGTGTCGAGGCTGTCGTCACGCACCTCGAATCTCCAGTCGCCGTACTCGCGGAACAACAGGATCTCCGTGCCCGAGTCGACCTCGATGGGCGGGGTGTAGACGCCGATCGGCGCCTGCCAGTAGCCGCCCTCGTTGAGCACATGATCGCCCACGCGCACCTGGCCGGAGAGCACAAACCACTCCGTCTCGGCGCTGTGAACGCCTCCCGGGCGGCTCCAGTCGGTGTCGAAGTGCACCTTGAGCGAGGCCGATCCGTCTTCCTCGTCGTAAGCCATGTTCCTCTTGCGGGCCTCACCGGTGCAGTCGGTGAGCTCAGCCTGATGCCAGAGGAGGTCCTTTTCGTCAATGAGTTCCACGTGCGGGCGCATGCCCGTACCTTACAGCGGAACGGCGTTCCGGAACCAGTGGTCAGTCCCGAAAGGCCGGAACGGCGCCGTCCACCCGCACTCCGACGGTCGAACCCACTTCGGGCAACCTCGCCCTGTGGATCCGCGACAACACCTCCGTCGAGGTGCCCTGTCCCGACACACCCTGTACCGACACACCGTGTACCGACAGGCGAACAAGTGCATCATGTCCGAAGTACGTGGATGAGACAACGGTTGCGTCCACACCCGTCTTGCCGGGCGAGGTTATCTCCACCTGCTCGGGTCGCAACGCCACAGCAACGGTGTCCCCCACCGCTGGTTCCAGGGTGTCGAAGGGCTGCGGCGGCGGCTCGAAGGTCAGCACCCCAAGCGCAGTTTCGACGCCACCGGGGCCCATCGTGCCCACGATTCGCACCGATTCGCCGACGAACTCCGCCACCCCCAGATCGGCGGGATGCCGGTAGAGCGTCACCGGATCCGCCACCTGCGCCAAGCGCCCATCACGCATCACAGCCACGCGTGCCGCGAAGGAAAGGGCTTCCTCCTGGTCGTGGGTGACGAGAATGGCCGTGGCGCCGGCCGCATGCAGAACCCCGCGCACGTCCTCACGAACCTGCTGGCGCAACGATGCATCGAGCGCCGAGAAGGGTTCGTCGAGGAGCACCACCGCAGGTTCGGGCGCCATCGCCCTTGCCAACGCAACTCGTTGCTGTTGTCCGCCGGACAGCTCGCCCGGCCGGCGTTTCTGTGACCCGGCCAGACCCACCAGCTCGAGGCACTCCTCGACCCTTTCGGATCTCGCCCTGCGGTTCACCCCCGCCAGCCCGAACCCGACGTTGCCGGCAACGTCGAGGTGAGGAAACAGCGCGCCTTCCTGGGGCACCAGGCCTACGTTGCGTTGCTCGGGAGCGATCCATGCGCCCGGGCCGGCCACGAGTCTCCCGTCCAGGCGAACCGTGCCCACAGTCGGTCGGACGAAGCCGGCGATCGCACGAAGCAGTGTGGTCTTGCCACATCCGGATGGCCCGAGCAGAGCCACGACTTCTCCCTCCGCGACGTCCAGATCGACGCCGCGAAGCACTGGTTCGGCGCCGTAGTCCGCCTCCAGTGCGCGAACCTCGAGAGCCGGGAGGTCAGTCAGACCGCCGTCGGGATCGGCCGCCGCAAGCACCGGTGGTGGGTTCATCAGCCGCCTCCTATCCGAGCCTGCGTGAGGAACGGGTCAGGATCCAGGTTGGCACCGTCGACAACAGGATCAACGCCAACGCCGCAGGAGCAGCGGACGCGTAACGGCTGACCGCGGTGTCCGACCAGACGCTCATCGCCAGGGTCTCCATGCCGGTCGGGTGCAACAGCAACGTGGCCGGCAACTCCTTCATGGCGGCAAGCAGCACCAGTGCCGTTCCCGCGGCGATTCCGGGGGCGGCCAGCGGCAGGGTCACGCCGAAAAGTACGCCCGCACGTCCCCTGCCGAGCGAATGTGCCATCTCCTCCAGCGCCACCGGGGACTGTTCCACCGAAGCACGTACCGATCCGACGCCCAGAGGCAGGAAGAGCACGGCGTAGGCGAGTGCCAGCATCGGCGTGCTCTGGTAGAGCGGGCGCGCGATGGTCACCCCCACGAACACGAGGCTCAGCGCCACCACGATTCCCGGCAGACCGTGGGCCACGTACACCGACCGTTCGAGCAGGCGTGAGCCGCGGTCGTGGTGGCGGGCGGAGAGGATGCCGAGTGGTACCGCCAGCAGCATCGTCGCCAACGCCCCCAGACCAGCGACGAGGATCGTCGACCCCAGCGCCTCGCCCAGCGCCGCCCAATCGATTCCCGCAGAAAGACCCCGGTTGAACCAGATCACCACGCTGATCGCCGGAAACGCGACCGCCAGGCCGAGCACCGCCACGACCACTGCGCTCGCCGGCCAGCGCCAAGCACCCAACGGCAGGGGTGATTGGGGTCGCGGAGTGCCCGCGCCGATGCGAGCATGGTTGGGGCGACCACGCACGACCGCCTCGGCCCACACGAGCCCGAGCGCAACCACGACGAGAACGCACGCCAACACCGCCGCACGCGAAGGGTCGAAACCTGCACGGAACGCCCCGTAGATGACCCATGTGAAGGCCTCATAGCGCATCGTTCCGACAGCACCGAAGTCCGACAGGGTGTAGAGCGCCACCAACAGGCCACCCGCTGCCGCTGCAGCCCGGACCTGGGGCAGGGTCACCGAGAACACGGTCCGCAGCGCGCTGCGCCCGAGGGACCGCGAGACCTCCTCCTGGGCCGGATCCAGACGGCGCAGCGCGGCTGCCACCGGGAGGTACACGAAGGGATACGAGACCAGCGTCAGCACCAGGGTGGCGCCCCAGAAGCCACTTATGGAGGGTCGCCACGAAACCCATGCGAACGCCGCGACGAACGATGGCACCGCCAGCGGCACGGCCAACAACACCTCCATGGCGCGCGCACCGGGAATGTCGCTTCTCACCACCAGCAGGGCGCACACGGTCCCGATCACAAGACAGAGACCGGTAACCGTCACCACGAGCGCCAGGCTTCGGCCCAGCAGTTCCAAGGTCTGCGCCGATGCAACCTCGTCCCACACGGCAGCCACGCCCTGTTCGAACGCCTGGTCCGCCAGGTACCACAAGGGCAGCAGCGCCACGAGGGCGGCGACTGTTGCAGGGGCGAGCAGCGACAGGGGCGCTCTGTTGCCGCCGCGGCGGCGAGGAATCCCGAAAGGGAACGTGGTCCCTTCGTCCGCAGACCAGTCTCCCCGAGCAGTTCCTGAGTGCGTTCGAGCGAATCCAGGTCAGAGAGGTCGACCGCCGGTGGATCCAGCGTTTCGAGCGCCGGCAATTCCGCATATGCCTCGATACCGGACACGAGCGGGTATTCGAAGGTCTCACTGGCGAAGTACTGCTGGCCCTCGGGACCGACCAGGTACTCCACGAACGCAAGCGCCTCGTCGGGAACGTCGGTGGAATCGAGAATGCCCACTCCGGCCACGTTGATCAGGCCACCGGGATCACCACCGCCCACGAACTGGTTCCGCGCCACCACGCCGTCGGTTCCGAGCTCTTCGATCAGTTCGTAGAGGTAGTAATGGTTCACGAGGCCGACCTGGACCTCGCCCGCCTCGACCGCATCGCGAACGGCGATGTTGTTCTCATATGCAACCGGGTCCTGCGCAGCAAACGCCTCCAGCCATTCTCGGGCCGCATCATCTCCGCGGATCACCCGCAGCCCGGTCACGAATGCCTGGAACGACGCATTGGACGGGGCGAAACCGATCTGCTGGTCGTATGAATCCTCCAGGAGGTCGTCGATGCCATCGGGCGGCGTCGCAAGCAGATCCGGGTTGTACACGAATGTGCGGGCGCGACCGGAGACGCCGACCCATGTGCCATCCGCAGCCCGGAATCCCGCCGGAACCTTCTCGAGCACCGAATCAGGCAACACGGAGAACAGACCGGCCTTGCTGACCGCACCGAGCGCGCCGGCGTCCTGGGACAGGAAAACGTCTGCCGGGGACGCATCTCCCTCCGTGAGGATCTGCGAGGCCAGCTCAGCGCTGCCCCCGTCACGGACCTCGACCTGGATTCCCGTGTCCTCGGTGAACTGGTCGATCAACGGTCCCACCAGTGACAGGTTGCGGCCCGAGTAGAGCGTTACCGATTCGGTGTTGCCCCCGGAGTCTCCGTCGTCAGAATCGTTGCTGCAGGACGCCAGCGCTGCGCCGAGCGCAAGCATCACGGCCACAGAGGCCGCCGGACGCAAGAGGAAGCTGTACTGCGTGAATCTCATGGGACCGAGGGTACCCGATGTAAGGCAAGCCGAACATAGTTGGGTTGGCAGTCATGCCTGAGTCAGTGGTGTGACCTTCACCCCACGATTCGAGCCCGCGGCACCGTCTGGATGCTCAGCGTGAGAGCAGCGAATCGAACGGTCCGGTGACCTCGTAGGTCGCACCCACCGGCGGGCCAGGACCACCGACGGGGCCCACCTGGGCACGCTGGGAGCTGAAGTAGAGGCGCTGGCCGTCCGGGCTGAAACAAGGCCCAGTGATCTCGCTCTGGTCCTGGCCGAGAATGCGCACCACCTCGAGCAGCGAGTTGTCGGCCTGCAATGCCACGAGCTGCATGTCACCGCCGTCCTCAGCGATCAGCAACGCTGCTGAGGCGTCGTCGACGAAGAGGTTGTCCACGCCCGAGAGCATTGATGCACCGCCACCCTGGAATCGCAGGCTGACCTCTCCTGCGGCGAGGTCGTACAGCCATACGCGGTTGTCGCCCTTGGTGGTGAACCACACGCTGTCACCGAGGGTGTCGATGCCCTAGCCACCGTCGAAGGCCATCATGGACGGCACCTGATCGCGCGTGAGTACGGGCACCCCCGAGGGGTCCGGCACCTCCACCCACGTGACCGCACCCGGAGCATTTCCGGTGGCCACCTCCAGAAGTCCGCTCGAGAGGTCCTCCGCCGATTCCGGGGTGAACCTGTAGAAGCCACCCTCGGAACGGTCCTCGGTCATGTAGATGCGTCCGTCAGACGCGACCGCAGCTGCCTCGTGGTAGAAGGCCCCCAACGCCGGGCGAGCCCTGGCCGGGGTGGCACCTGTGGGATCGCACTCGAACACGCGACCCCAGTCGAACTCCTCACAGCTCAACCACGTGCCCCACGGCGTGGCGCCACCGGCGCAGTTGAGCGACGTTCCCGACAGAATCCTCGAGGATCCGCTCAAGGTGCCGTCGGCGGCGAATCGGAAGGACGAGACACCACCGTCGCCCGGCACCTCGTGGTTGACCACGAGGTACCAGCCGCCGGGGTTGGCGGGATCCGCGAACGTCGCCGCACCGTCGGGGAACGCCGGCATGGCGTAGCCGT
>JBPCTP010000444.1:0-2737 GCA_051011615.1 Microthrixaceae bacterium
AGTTGGTATCTCCTCTCCGGCGGTCGTGGGCCGCTGGCACGGCAGCGAGTACGGCACCTCGCCGGTGAAACAGATGCGTGAGTACCTCGAGTTGAGCAGGCAGTGCCTGAGCGGCGAGGCGGTCAGCCACGACGGCGAGCACTACTCGACCAACCGGTTCCGACTCGGCGTGCGTCTGGCTGAAAAGCGGCCCAAGTTGGTACTGGGAGCACTGAACGAGAAGATGCTCCAACTCGCCGGCGAGCTCTGCGACGGCGTACTGCTGAACTACCTGCCGGCCGGCGCGGTGCCCTGGTGCATTGAGCAGGTTCGAGCCGGTGAGAGCCGGGCCTCGCGCGGCGAGGGTTCCTGCACCGTCTACGCATATGTGCACGTTGGCGTGTGCGATCCCGGCCCAGCGATGGAGCCCGCTCGAAAGGACCTCTTCTCCTATGCAGTCGTTCCTGCATACGCGAAGGCGTTCGAACGCGCCGGCTACGGCGAGGAGGTCGCTGCTGTCACCGAGGCGCACGCCAAGCGCGACCGCGAGGCTGCCCTGGCGGGAATCTCAGAGCGCATGGTCTCCGAGATCGATATCTGCGGCGACGCCGCCCGTGTCCGCGGCGCGGTGCAGGCCTACCGCGATGCCGGCGTCGACCATCCGATCCTCATGCCATTGCCCTGGGGGCCGGATCGCGTCACGGTTCTCGAGGCAACGCTGGACGCCGCCCGACCGGACCGCCCCTGATGGCAGAGAACATCCCGCCCGCGGCGTCTCCATCTCCTGAACGCCCATCCGGGGCGTCCCCATCTCCTGAGCGCCCATCCGGGGCGTCCCCATCCTTCAACGCGAACGGCTCGCTGGCGGTGGTCACCGGAGCCGCCGGCGGGATCGGAGCGGCCCTCGTTCGGGAGCTTGCACGTCGGGGCGCGGGCACCGTTGTGGCACTGGACCTCGAGGGCCCACACACCGTCGCCGTGGCGAAGGTCATCGACGCCGAGTTCGTTGACTGCACGATCGTCGGGGCTGGCCTCGACGTGGCAGATGCAACTGCGACGCTGGAGCTGATCGACTCGATCGAGGCCGAGCGTGGTCCCATCGACCTGTGGTGCGCCAACGCCGGCATCGGAACTCTCCAAGGCGTTGAAGCCGCTCCCGCCACTTGGCAGCGGATGTGGGAAGTGAACGTGATGGCACATGTGCATGCTGCGGCGGTACTCGTGCCCCGCTGGGTCGAACGCGGCCGCGGCCACCTGCTCGCCACAGCCTCCGCCGCAGGCCTGCTCAGCAACCTCGGTGATGCGCCCTACTCCACGACCAAGCACGCAGCAGTGGCTTTCGCAGAGTGGGTTGCGATCACCCACGGCGACCAGGGGGTGGGCGTTACTTGCCTCTGCCCGCAGGGAGTTCGGACGCCGATGGTGTTCGGAGCGAAGGCCGATGAGTTCGCACAGCTTCGCGATGGTGTGCGCCAGCAAACAGATCGCGACGACGCCGTGGCGATCTCGGTCGTGCGAAGCCGCGATGTCCTTGAGCCAACCGAGGTCGCCGCAGTCGCGATCGACGCTCTGGAGGATGGCCGATTCCTCGCGTTGCCACACCCCGAGGTGGCCGGGTTCGAACAGGCACGCGCTGCCGACCACGATCGCTGGATCACGGGCATGCGTCGCCTCAGCGCATCGCTGGCCGCTGAGTGAGCCGGCCCATGACTTCGGGGCGCCCTGACCACGCGCGGCCCACTCACTGAAACCGATGCCAGAGATCGACCCCCACGACGCCACCGTCGAGATCTACGAGGATCAGGCAGCAGAGTGGCTTTCGAGAGCAGCCGTGCGCGCCACGGAAGTTCGCCAGTTCAGTGATCGCCTGCAAGAGGATCCACAGCTGCCCCACGGCGCCGTCGTCGACCTCGGATGCGGACCGGGCACACATCTGGCCGAACTGCCGCCCGGCACGATCGCGATGGACGCATCAGCGGCGATGCTCGACCTTGCGCGAGACGCAGTGCCTGGTTGCCCCAGCGCACAGGCAGACCTCCGCGCACTGCCGATCGCACGCCACAGCATGCGGGCGGTCTGGGCGAACAAGTCCTACGTGCACCTGGCCCGCACGCTCGTGCCGATGGCGCTCTGGGACCTCCACCGGGTTCTGGCACCGGGGGGTGTCGCCGGGCTGGGACTGTTCGGAGGCGACCAGGAGCACGGACGCCATGACGGCGACTACTTCCCGGGTCGTCACTTCTCGCTATGGCCCGACGATCTGCTCACCGACGTGATCGAGGGCGCCGGATTCCATCTCGAGTCGCTGTCCCGCCCCGCACCAGAACAGGGCGATGCGCCCTATCTCTTCACGAAGCTCCGCCGGCAGCGCTCGCTGGCAGACACGGTCGGGCCCGACATGCGACTGCTTCTGGTCGGTCTGAACCCGTCGCTGCACGCGGCCGACTCCGGCGTCGGGTTCTCCGGGCCATCCAACCGCGGTTGGCCTGCTCTGCTGGCGTCGGGCCTTGCTGCCAAGGACCGCGATCCGGTCGCGCTGCTGCGCGGCAACCGCATCGGGATGACCGACCTGGGGAAACGAGCGACCGCGCGCGCATCGGAACTGGAGCGCTGGGAGTACCAACGCGGCATCGAACGGCTGGACCGACTGTGTGCGTGGTTGAAACCCGCAGCGGTCTGCGTGGTCGGACTGTCAGGCTGGCGCGCCGCCGTGGACCGAAAGGCATCGGCAGGACTCCAGCAGGTACAACTGGGCGGT
>JBPCTP010000445.1:0-3240 GCA_051011615.1 Microthrixaceae bacterium
GCACCTGCCAGATCGGTTTCCGCGGCCCAGCCCGAGCGGTTCCCTCCGAGGGGATGCAGCGAAACCAGGGCCGGGTGTTCGCCCTCGGGCAGGTCTTCGGGCATCCCAACCGACCATTGGCGTGGAACGAGGCCGTCGGTGCGGTACTCGGTCCACTCCAGGCCGTCGGGATAGGTCGAGTCCTCGGGGCTGACGGTCAGAGCGAGCGCCACACCGACGGCAACCAGCAGGAAGGAGGCGATGCCCGCGAGTACCAGGGGCCACCGTCGGCGCCCGTGGCCGCGCCCTTGATCCTCGACCGACGGCCGCGTGCCGGCAGTCTCGGTGCCCGCAGGCTCAGAGGCGCTCGATGACGGTGGCAGAGCCCATTCCTCCGGCGGCGCACATCCCCACGGCACCGAACTGGCCGTCGATGCGTTCGAGTTCGTGCACCATGGTCACGATCATGCGGGCACCGGTGGCGCCGATGGGGTGACCGAGCGAGCAGCCCGAGCCATTGACGTTCACCTTGTCGTGGTCGAGTTCGAGTTCCCGGGTGCAGGCCACCGCCATCGAGGCGAAGGCCTCGTTGATCTCGATCGAATCGAGGTCGCCCAGTGCGACTCCGGCCTTCGATGCTGCCTTCGGTAGCGCCTGGATCGGCGCCAGGCCGGTCTCCTCGGGAGCCACTGCGGCGGAAGCCCATCCGACGATGCGGGCGAGTGGCTCAAGGCCGTTGGCCTTCGCGTAGTCCGCCGAGCACATGACCAGGGCAGCCGATGCGTCGTTCAGGCCGGAGGAGTTCCCGGCCGTGGTCACCGCGCCCTCGACCATCGGGTTGATAACCGGAAGCGATGCCAGTTTCTCGAGTGAACTGTTGCGTCGGGGGTGCTCGTCGACCTCGAAGGTGGCACCGTCGCCGAGCGCGACCGGCACGAGCTCGTGCTTGAAGCGGCCCTCATCAATGGCCTGGACGGCGCGTCGGTGCGATTCGAATGCCCACGCGTCGGCCTGTTCACGGGTCACCCCGGCGATGCGCGCAGCGTTGTCGCCCACGGTGAGAGCCATGTTGAAAGGAGGGGCCAGTTCGGTCTCCTCGTTCGCCGGAGGCAGCCAGAACTGGGCTTCGCCGTTGGCATCCATCTTCTGTCCCTGGGGGGCTGTTGACATCGACTCTGCGCCGCCGCCGAGACCCACGTCGATCATTCCCGCCGCGATGTTGGCCGCAACCCACTGCACGCCGGCCATGGCGGAGGCACACCAGCGCTGTGTGGCGACACCGGGGACGCCGGTCATGCCCAGCCGGATGGCCACGTTTCGGCCGATGTTTCCGCCACCCTGCATGGACTCACCGAAGCCGATGTCCTCGATCTCGGCTGCCGGAATGCCAGAGCGCTCCAGCGCCGCCGAGATGGAGACCTCGGCGATCTCGTACGCATCGAGGCCCACGAGAGAGCCCTTGTAGGCCGTTGCAATCGGGGTTCGTGCTGTGCTGACGATCACTACATCGGTTGACATTCGGGTCCCTCCACAGAACTGACGACTCGTCAGATTGTGGCTGCTCGACACGACGGCGACCCAATCCCGACGTGTCAGAATGCGAGCGCTCGACAGCCACGGGGGACAGCCACCATGGGCACCACAGCCGGATTCAGCGGAGTCATCGGTCGCTATCGCGATGAGTCCGAACCCGCTTGGCCGGACACGCCCGTGGCGCCGGAGGGCGCACCGAACGTGCTACTGGTACTGCTCGACGACGTGGGCTTCGCCCAACTCGGGTGTTTCGGGTCGTCGATACCGACACCGAACTTCGACCGTCTTGCCGACAACGGAATTCGCTACACGAACTTCCACACCACGGCGCTGTGTTCGCCGACGAGGGCATGCCTGCTCACGGGTCGCAACCATCACTCCGTCGGCATGGGGCGGATCATCGACCTGGCAACGGGGTTTCCCGGCTACGACGCCCACATTCCGGAGTCGGCCGGCATGGCTCCTGCCATCCTCACCGAGGCGGGCTACGCCGCATACGGCGTGGGCAAGTGGCATCTCACTCCCGACCACGAGCTGTCCGCCGGTGCGAGCCGGGCGCGCTGGCCACTCGGCAAGGGATTCGAGCGCTACTACGGATTCATGGAGGGCGAGACCAACCAGTTCGCCCCCACGCTCGTGCACGACAACCACTATGTGCCCCAGCCCGAGTATTTCGAGGACGGCTACCACTTCACCACCGACATGATCAACCACGCGGTCGACTACGTGTCCGACCTGCGAAACGCCGAGCCCGACAAGCCATTCCTTCTGTATGTCACCCCCGGTGCCTGTCACAGTCCTCACCAGGCACCGCCGGAGTGGCTGGAGCGTTTCCGCGGTGAGTTCGACCACGGCTGGGACTTAGAGCGCGAACGGATCCATGCCCGTCAGATCTCAGAGGGCATCCTTCCCGAACACACTGAGCTGTCTCCGCGCCCCGAGTGGGTGCCGGCCTGGGATTCGCTGACCGACGACCAGCACCGCATCTATGCGCGCTACATGGAGGCCTTCGCCGCCTACCTGGCCCACACCGACCATGAGCTGGGCCGACTGCTCGACTTCCTTGAGTCGACCGGCGACCTCGACAACACGATCACGGTCGCCATGAGCGACAACGGCGCCAGCTCCGAAGGCGGGCCGACAGGCTCGGTCAACGACATCCGGCCCTGGAACATCACGGGCACCGAGGAGACCGAACAACTGGCCAAGCTGGACGACATCGGCGGACCCTGGGTGCACAACAACTATCCGTGGGGCTGGACGGTCGCCGGCAACACGCCGTTTCGGCGTTGGAAACGCCAGACCCATGAGGGTGGTGTCGCCGATCCGATGATCATCTCGTGGCCCTCCGGAATCGATGCCTCCCAGCGAGGCTCGACGCGACGCCAGTACACACATGTGATCGACGTGCTACCGACGGTGTTGGCACTCGCCGGCGTCGAGGTGCCAGATGTGTTGCACGGCATCGTCCAGCAGCCGATCGAGGGCCTCGGCTTCACCGACTCGCTGTCGGACCCGGAAGCTCCTGAGCACCACCGAACCCAGTACTACGAGATGTTCGGCTGCCGCGCGCTGTACCACGACGGATGGAAGGCGGTCACCTACCACCCGATCCAGGACGACCGGCCCGGCATCGACCGGGTCGAATGGGAGCTCTACGACGTCCGGATCGATCCGGCGGAGACGAACGATCTGGCCGCCACCCATCCCGATCGGCTGGAGGCGATG